>DASUDJ010000097.1:0-8511 GCA_036275635.1 Limnobacter sp.
GAAGGTTTGCTGGAAGGCGGTGTACCCATCGTGGTGGAGGGCCAGTGCGTGGGCGCGGTGGGTGTATCCGGTGTGAAGTCCGACCAGGATGCACAGGTGGCGCGCGCTGGTATTGCAGCATTGAAAATTTGAAAGTGCGTATTTCGCCCGGCTTTCATTTCCTTTTCTTCCTGGCCCTGCTGCTGCAGGGCTGTGCCGGCTTATTGAAGGGAAGTGATTCAGGTGATGATGGCTTTGATGGAAAGGCTGTTCAGCAGGCCCTCCTGACCCAGTACCTTGAGTGGCAGGGCACTCCCTATCGGCTGGGTGGGGAGAGTCGGGCAGGCATTGATTGCTCAGCCTTTGTCCAGCAGACCTTGAAAAAGCATTTCAGCATCATGTTGCCCCGAAGCACGGACCAGCAGGTGACTGCCGGGAAAATCATTCCAAGGGAGTCGGCCCGTCCAGGCGACCTGCTGTTTTTCAAAACCGGACGAAGCACCCGCCATGTGGGGTTTTACATGGGTGAAGGACAGTTTCTGCATGCCTCCACCACCGAGGGCGTGACCATCAGCCGTCTGAATGATGCCTATTGGCAGAAGACTTTCTGGACAGCCCGGCGGGTGTTGTAAGCGCGGAAACAAAAAAGCCCGCCTTGCGGGCGGGCCTTGAAATGGGCAGAGGGGGAGGCTGCCCGGGTGAATCAGCGCTGCTGGGCCAGTGCCTCGATGCGCTGCTCGATGGGTGGGTGGCTGCTGAACAGCGCCATCACACCGCCTTTGCCTGAAATACCGGATGCAGCCATGTTGGGTGGCAGTTCACCAGACTGCAGTCCCCCCAGGCGACGCAGGGCGGAAATCATGGGCTGGCGAGAACCCATCAGGTGGGCAGCGCCCGCATCGGCCCTGAATTCCCGCTGGCGGGAGAAGTACATCACGATGATGGAAGCCAGGATGCCGAGGGTAATTTCCATCACGATCACGGTAATGAAGTAACCCATGCCTTGCCCGCTGGACTCAGAATCATCCTTGCGCAGGAACTGGTCCACCATGAAGCCCACCACCCGGGCCAGGAAAAACACGAAAGTGTTCACCACGCCCTGGATCAGGGTGAGCGTCACCATGTCACCATTGGCCACGTGGGCCACTTCATGCGCCAGCACAGCTTCGGCTTCCTCGCGGCTCATGCTTTGCAACAGGCCAGTGCTGACTGCGACCAGCGAGTTGTTCTTGCTGGGGCCGGTGGCAAAAGCGTTCGGTGCGCCTTCATAAATGGCAACTTCAGGCATGGCGATGTTGGCCTTGCGAGCGAAACGCTCAACAGTCTGCACCAGCCACTGCTCGGTTGCATTGCGCGGTGTGTCGATGACCTGCGCGCCGGTGCTCCACTTGGCCACTTTCTTGCTGATCAGCAAACTGATGAAAGAGCCGCCAAAACCCAGTACGGCGCTGAAGGCCAGCAGCATGGTGAGGTTCAATTGCCCCCCAGCCATGAACTGGTTCAGGCCCAGTACACTGACAGTGATACCCAGCACCAGCATGATTGCGATGTTGGTGGCCAAGAATAAGAAAATCCGTTTCATGATGCGTGTTGTCCTTTCAACAAATGCAAGGGTGTGACCCGGTGAAGGGTGTGTTTCAAGCTGCGGCGTACCGCGCGGGCAGCCGATTCTACTGCCTGGTCGATTGCGCTGAGCCAGTGGGGTCCCTGGCTGTCCACAATCACGGGGCTTGCCTGCCCCTCAATCGAAATTTCAATGACACAGTTTCGCTGTTCAGGCGGAGCCATGGCCCTTCTGTCCAGCTTGACCGTGATATTCCTGATTTTGCCTGAAAGGCGGTTGATGGCTGAACGGACGCGCCGAAGCACATACCTTCTCAGCATGTCATCCACCTCGGGGTGGCGAGCCACAATCTCGGTGTTCATTGAATAATCTCCTTTCGGGGACAGTGACCCGTGAAGTGTACCCAGCTGCAGGGTCAGAATAAAGAGAACAATTTCTAAATAAAAGTTCGAAAAAACCGAAGTAATCTGCTGCCCTTGCCTTAAGCCCACAACTTAACAGATTGGAAATGAAAGTCCTGCACGCGCTGCGCCATTGCATAAATTCAATGGAAACCCGAATCGTTGTGGCTTGTGCGTTCCAGTACACTTCGCATTTCCTTTTGATTCCCTCTTTAGACCATGTTCCTAAGGATCGTCGCCGTCATTTTTCCCGTGTTTGCAGTGGTGGCCCTGGGCTACTGGTATGGGCGGGTGAAGAAACCGGACATGCGGTTTGCCAACCAGTTGAACATGGAAATATTTGTTCCTGCCCTGGTGTTTTCAGCGCTGGCCAGCAAGACATTTGACATCCAGGCTTACTGGTTGCTGGCTGTCGCCACTGTCATCATCGTGCTGGGTTCCGGATTGCTGGCCTGGCCGGTGGGTCGCCTGCTGGGAATCGACAGCAGGATTTTCCTGCCGCCCATGATGTTCAACAATTCCGGCAACATGGGGCTTCCGCTGGCCATCCTGGCTTTTGGCGAACAGGCCCTGCCGGCTGCGGTCATGATGTTCCTGGTCAGCAACACGCTGCATTATTCATTGGGCACCTGGATGATGAGCCCGAATGCCCGACTTCTGACACTCTGGAAAGAACCTGTGATTGCAGCCTCGATTGCCGGCCTGGCGGTCAGCCTGCTGGGTATACAGGTGTGGCAACCGTTGTACTTCGCAATCGATATGACAGGCGATGTGTCCATTCCCCTGCTGCTGTTTTCCCTGGGCGTGCGGTTGACCCAGGCAGATTTTTCAGACGTGAAGCTGGGCGTGATCGGCGGAGTGCTGTGCCCAGTCACTGGCCTGCTGCTTGCTGCCCTGTGTGTGTGGCTGTTGCCACTGAGCCCCCAGCATGCGGCCATGGTGACCGTGTTTGGCGCCTTGCCGCCTGCAGTGCTCAGCTTCGTGTTCGCGGAAAAATATGGTTTGCAGCCCCAGCGGGTGGCTTCCCTTGTGATGATGGGTAACCTGATGAGCCTGATTTTCGTGTCAATGGCGCTCTACTGGGTGCTGTAAGCCAGGTGCTCGCAGGCGCCAGGTGAACACGCATTCGGCTATTGAGCTTTCTGGCCCCACACTTCCTTCAGGCGTTTTTCCCGGCCGCAAGAGGTTTTGTAGTATTGGTAACGCAAGGGGTTCTTCTTGTAGAAGTCCTGGTGGTATTCCTCGGCCACATAGAAAGTTTGTCCGGGTTCCACCGTGGTGTGAATTTTCCTGAATTTGCCACTGGCGGCCAGTTCATCCCTGCTTTGCTTCGCCTGTTGATGTTGCCTGGGGTTCAGGTAGTAAATGGCGGAGCGGTACTGCTCGCCTGAATCACAGAATTGCCGGTTTTCAACCGTGGGGTCGATGTTGGCCCAGAAGTGCTTCAGCAGGGTGGCATAGCTGACCTGGGCTGGATCGTATTTCACCCGGATGACTTCCACATGGCCGGTGTTGCCGCTGCTGACCTGTTCATAGGTGGGTGAGGGAGTTCTCCCGCCGGTGTAGCCAGATTCAACTGACTTTACACCCTTGATTTTTTCAAAGGCTTCTTCCATGCACCAGAAGCAGCCCCCGCCAAAAACCGCTTCCTCTACCGGCGTGGCATTGTCCTGCGCCCGCGCAAAGCCCGCCGATACCAGGCTTAGACCCAATAAAAGCGCAGCACTGCGCATGTTGCTGATCAACCTGACCATGAAAGATTCCCCAAGTTTGTTCTGAACTGATTGTGGCAAGCACCACGGTTTTTCTTTCAATCAGACCGGCTTTTTGAAATAATGTTCACCCTTTCTTGGAAAGTTCAGTGAAATCATGAGTTTGTTGCCCCACGAGTTGGAATTGCTTGCACCTGCACGCGACATTGAAATTGGTCGGCAGGCGATTCTGCACGGGGCAGATGCGGTTTACCTGGGTGGTCCGGTGTTCGGCGCCCGGGCCAATGCATCCAATTCAGTGGCTGACATTGCAAAGCTGGTGGAGTTTGCCCACCGATACCATGCCCGCATTTTCACCACCATCAACACCATTCTTCATGATGCGGAACTTGAAGAGGCCCGCAAGCTGGTGTGGCAGTTGTACGACGCAGGTGTGGATGCCTTGATCATCCAGGACATGGGCCTGCTGGAAATGGATTTGCCCCCCATTCAACTGCATGCCAGTACCCAGTGCGACATCCGCACAGTCGAAAAAGCGAAATTCCTGGCGGACAGCGGTTTTTCACAGTTGGTACTGGCCCGTGAACTGACCGTGAAGGAAATTGCTGCGGTGCGGGATGCGGTGGGTGATTCAGCCACGCTGGAATATTTCATTCATGGTGCGCTGTGCGTGGCATTTTCTGGACAGTGCTACATCAGCCATGCGGAAACCGGGCGAAGCGCCAACCGGGGCGACTGTTCCCAGGCCTGCCGCCTGCCCTACACCCTGACTGACCAGGCCGGCGCAGTGGTTGCATTTGACAAGCACTTGCTGTCGATGAAGGACAACAACCAGAGCGGCAACCTGGAGCATTTGATTGATGCGGGTGTGAGGTCTTTCAAGATTGAAGGCCGTTACAAGGACATGGCCTATGTGAAGAACATCACGGCCCACTATCGCATTCTGCTGGATGAAATCATGGAAGAGCGGGGCGAGTTTACCCGCGCCTCCAGCGGCACCACCCGCCATTACTTCCGCCCCGACCCGGACCGGAATTTCCACCGGGGATCAACCGACTACTTTGCCAGCGGCCGGAAAATCGACATTGGCGCCTTTGATTCACCCAAGTTCATCGGACTGCCGGTGGGCCACGTGGTGGCGGTGAATGAGAAGAGCATTGACATTCAGACCAGCGAGGTATTGAACAACGGTGATGGCCTGAATTTCATGCGAAAGCGGGAAGTGGTGGGTCTGCATGTGAACCGGGCTGAAAGACTTCAGGACGGGTTTCAGCAGAAATCCCGTGAAAAGCCGCAGAAGAACGGCAGGCCTGCAGGTGACAGTGATGTAAAGGACAATCGGCAAACTGTTTACCGCATATTTCCGAAAGACCCGGTGGGCAGCTACACCGGGTTGAAGGCGGGTCTGCCGGTTCACCGCAACCGGGACCATGCCTGGGACATGGCCTTGACAAAGGAAAGCGCAGAGCGGCGCATCGGCCTGTGGCTGACCCTGACTGAATGGATGGAAGGGGAGTTGCTGAAAGGCTTGCAGTTGAACCTGACTGATGAGGATGGGGTAAGCGCGCGGGCCCAGATTGAAATTGCAATGGAACCGGCAAAGCAGGCTGACGCGGCAGTGGACAGCATCAGGAGCCACCTGGGCAAGCTGGGCAACACCGACTTTTCGGCCCTGGGTTTGAATGTGCACCTGAGCCAGCCCTGGTTTGTGCCCGCCAGTGTGCTGAATGGCCTGCGCCGGGAGGCAATTGACGCCTTGAATGCTGCGCGGGTGGCGGCTTGGCAACGCCCGCCAAGGAAGGAACCGGTTCGGCCTTATGTGGAATA
Organism: Limnobacter sp.; assembly: GCA_036275635.1. GTDB lineage: Bacteria > Pseudomonadota > Gammaproteobacteria > Burkholderiales > Burkholderiaceae_B > Limnobacter. Next base: position 5,484 of record DASUDJ010000097.1, read on the forward strand.
TCCGGAAAGGTCGCTCAGCTTCCTGGCCAATGTGTACAACGACAAGGCCCGGGAGTTTTATAGAAAACACGGCGTGGAAATGATTGCCGCCGCCTATGAGGCACATGAGGAGGCAGGTGAGGTGCCTGTCATGATCACCAAGCATTGCCTGCGATTTTCATTTAATTTGTGCCCAAAACAGGCCAAGGGCGTGAAAGGTGTGCAGGGGCAGGTGAAAGCCGAGCCCATGGTGCTGGTCAATGGCGACCAGAAGTACACCCTGAAATTTGACTGTAAACCCTGTGAAATGCACATCATGGGTAAAATGCGCAAAGACATTTTCCAGAGCCCACCACCTTCCGTGGTGCCCATCACATTCATGAAGCGAAAGCCGGCCTGAGCCTGGCCTGTTCTGTTTCAACGCAGTGGTATTCGTTTTAACTGGTAAGTCTTTTTTTTGTCATTGAATTGTCATAATAATTCTTTAACCTTTGGGGTCCGCACGACACCCTCTGCTGGATTCATCCAATAAACATGTCCAACAACCCGACAATCAAGGTCCCGACCAAGCGGGGCGATGCCATATTCGGCCTGTTAACCAGTGGTGCATCGGCTTTCACATTGCTGTTGCTGGGCGGGATCATTGCTTCACTGATCGTGGCTTCCTGGCCCACCATCACGGCATTCGGTTTTGATTTCCTGTTCACTGCGAACTGGGACCCTCCCATTGATGAATACGGCGCGCTGGTGCCTATTTACGGCACGCTGGTCACTTCCCTGATTGCCCTGATCATTGCAGTGCCGGTGAGCTTCGGTATCGCCCTGTTCCTGACCGAACTGGCGCCGCCCTGGTTGCGCCGCCCACTGGGCACCGCGATTGAACTGCTGGCCGCTGTGCCTTCAATTGTGTATGGCATGTGGGGTCTGCTGGTGTTTGCACCGATTTTTTCAAAGTATGTGCAGGGCCCCCTGGGCGCGACCCTGGGCAAGGTGCCGGTGATTGGTGCCCTGTTCTCGGGGCCGCCCATCGGCATTGGCCTGCTGTGTGCCGGCGTGGTGCTGGCCATCATGATCATTCCCTATATTGCAGCCGTGATGCGGGATGTGTTTGAAGTAACACCCGTGATGCTGAAGGAAGCCGGTTACGGCATGGGCTGCACCACCTGGGAGGTGATCTGGAAAATCGTGTTGCCCCACACCAAGGTGGGCGTGATTGGCGGCATCATGCTGGGCCTGGGTCGTGCCCTGGGCGAAACCATGGCGGTGACCTTCGTGATTGGCAACACCAACTACCTGAATGACATTTCCCTGTTTTCGCCGGGCAACAGCATTACGTCTGCGCTGGCGAATGAGTTCGCAGAAGCCAGCCCGGGCCTGCACACTTCTGCACTGATGGAACTGGGATTGATCCTGTTCGTCATCACTTTCTTTGTGTTGGTGGCATCCAAGCTGTTGCTGGCCAAACTGTCCACCAACGGGAGATAAATCATGAGCAGCATTTACTCCGACTCGCTTGTTTCCGGCAAAGAAGCCAAGGCTGTTACCGTGGCCACGGATGAAAAGGTGCGCGTGCGCATGCAGGCCAGGCGCAAGCTGGTGAATACAGTCGCGCTGACGCTTTCACTGGCGGCCATGGCCTTTGGCCTGTTCTGGTTGATCTGGATTCTGTACACCACGGTCACCCTGGGCATCAATGGTTTGTCCTGGGACCTGTTCACTGAAATGACTCCGCCACCCGGTGTTGAAGGCGGTGGTTTGGCCAATGCCATTACCGGTACGCTGCTGATGGTGGGTTTTGCCACCCTGTTTGGCACGCCGCTGGGTATCCTGGCCGGTGTGCACCTGGCGGAATCCCGGAAAGACAACAAACTGGCAGCCGCCGTGCGTTTCATCAATGACATCCTGCTGTCGGCGCCTTCCATCGTGATCGGCTTGTTTGTATATGCAGTGATGGTGCGCATCATGGGCCACTTTTCAGCCTGGGCCGGTGTGGTGGCCCTGGCCCTGATCCAGATTCCAATCGTGATCCGCACCACCGAGAACATGCTGCGCCTGGTGCCGGATGCACTGCGCGAGGCTGCATTTGCATTGGGCACACCGAAGTGGAAAATGGTGATGTCGATCACGGTGAAGGCCAGCTATGCCGGTATCCTGACGGGTATTCTGCTGTCAGTGGCCCGGATTGCCGGTGAAACTGCGCCGCTGCTCTTCACTGCCCTGTCGAACCAGTTCTGGAACACCGACATGATGAAGCCCATGGCGAACCTGCCGGTGATGATTTTCAACTTTGCGCTCAGCCCGTTCAAGGAATGGCAGGAGCTGGCCTGGGCCGGTGTGTTCCTGATCACCGCCGGTGTGCTGGTGTTGAACATCATTGCCCGTTCGCTGTTGAAGAACTCGAAATAATTGACCTGAAAATTTAACTTTCAAGGCCTGAAAATGCCCAATCAAGCTGTTGTTGAAAAAACAAAACTGGAAGTCAAAGACCTGAATTTCTACTACGGTGACTTCCATGCGCTGAAGTCGGTCAACCTGACCATTCCGGAAAAGAAAGTGACGGCCTTCATCGGCCCTTCCGGCTGTGGCAAGTCCACTTTGCTGCGCACATTCAACAAGATGTACGCCCTGTACCCCGAGCAGCGTGCGGAAGGCCAAATTTTGATGGATGGTGAAGACCTGATCACCAGCAAGAAAGACATTGCATTGATCCGCTCGAAAATCGGCATGGTGTTCCAGAAGCCCACCCCGTTCCCGATGTCGATTTTCGAGAACATTGCATTCGGCGTTCGCCTGTTCGAAAAACTCTCGAAGGGTGAAATGGAAGAGCGGGTGGAGTGGGCATTGACCAAGGCGGCCTTGTGGAAGGAAGTGAAGGACAAGCTGCACCAGAGTGGCAACGGCCTGTCGGGTGGTCAGCAGCAACGCCTGTGCATTGCGCGGGGTATTGCCATCAAGCCTGAAATTTTGTTGCTGGATGAACCCTGCTCAGCCCTGGACCCGATTTCGACCGCCAGCATTGAAGAACTGATCACTGAGCTGAAGGAAGACT
>DASUDJ010000098.1:0-3582 GCA_036275635.1 Limnobacter sp.
CACTTCCGGTCAACGTGAAAGGCATGCAGCCTGGCACGCTGGCCCGCCTCGTGGAACAAGCGCGCCTGCAGGTGCATGAGAAGGAAACAGGGGAACAGCAATTCAGGCTGCTGACGCCAGAGGATGACAGCAAGGGCTTCAACCGCCTGCCACCGCCCAATGAAGGCGACCTGTTTTTCGACATGGAGGGCGACCCCATGTATCCGGACGGACTGGAGTACCTGTTTGGCGTTTATTACCGGGATGCAGGCGAGGCGCGATTCAAGGCATTCTGGGCCCATAGCCGTGAAGAGGAAGGCAAGGCATTTTCAGGATTCATGGATTTCGTGAACCAAAGGCTGGACCAATTCCCGGATGCCCACATCTACCATTACGCAAGCTATGAAAAAACAGCCCTGAAGCGCTTGATGAGCCTGCATGGCCGGCATGAAGAATCAGTGGACAGGCTGCTGCGGGAACACAGGATGGTGGACCTCTACAGGGTGGTGCGCGAGGGCCTGAGGATTTCCAAGACCAGCTACTCCATCAAGCAAGTGGAGCAGTTTTATTCAAGCGCAAGAACCGTGGATGTCACGAATGCGGCTGAATCCATCGTGGTGTACGAGCGCTGGCGGCAGCAACAGGATTCTGTACTTCTGAAGAGTATTGAAGACTACAACCATGACGACTGCCGCTCAACCTGGGAACTGCGCGAGTGGCTGCTCCGACTGCGGCCGCCCACCGCCCGATGGTTCAGCCGCAACGCTGTTGCACACAACAAACCAAAAACAGACAGGCAACTGGCCAGGCAGGCTGAGCAGGCAGAAAAGCAGGCTGCGCACGAAGCCTGGTTGAAATCGCTGGAACAGCGGATTCACCAAAGCCCGCACTTGCAGTCGAGGCCAGCGAGCTACAGGCATTTGTTGTTGCAGATTGTTGATTTCCACAAGCGGGCTGCCAAACCTGCATGGTGGGCCTTGTTTGAACGGGCCGAGGCTGAAACAGAAGAGCTGATGGACGACATGGAAGTGATTGCCGACATGCAGTTCATGGGGCAGCTGGAAAACGGCCGCATACCCAAAGTCAGCAAGTGGAAATATCCGGAGCAGGAATTCAAGTGCAAGGAAGGCGACCCGGTTGTGTTGCTGAATGTGGAAGGCATGATTCCGGGCAGCATTGAAAGAATTGATGAAGACAACTGCGAACTGGTGCTGAAAAGCAGCCAGCTGGCCTTGATGGATTTTCCGAAAGGCAAGCGCTTGCATGTTTCAGCCGGCCAACCCATCAGCACAGAAATCATTGCTGATGCAGTGAAGGACTTTGTGGAATGTGAAATCCAGGGCCTCTGTGCAAAGAGTGCGGTTCGGCAATTCCTGTTGCGCGAGCCTCCGCGGTTTGTGAACCGCAAAGTCGGCGATGCGCTGCTCAGGTCTGAAGCAGAATGCAGTGTGGACAAGTTACAGCAGGTGAAGGAACTGATTGCAGGCATGCAGCACAGTTGCCTGTTCATACAGGGGCCACCTGGCACAGGCAAAACCTACACGGGCAGCCATGTAATTGCACACCTGATCCAGCTGGGTAAAAAGGTGGCGATTGCCTCCAACAGCCACAAGGCCATCAACAACCTGGTGGAAAAAACCGCTGCCGTGCTTGAAAAGGCCAACCACCGATTTGAGGGCATCAAGATTGGCAGGAAGGATGAACATGCCGTGGAAGGCTTCTGCCTGACCACCTGCCTGAAAAAAGACGTGGTGGATGATGCGCCTTTAAGCCGCGGTGAAGCACCCGATTTGCTGGCAGGCACTGCCTGGCTGTTTTCGGACCCCAAGCTGAAAGATTGCTTTGATTACCTGTTCATTGATGAAGCTGGACAGGTGGCCACGGCCAACACCGTGGGCATGGGCCAGTGTGCTGACAATATCGTGCTGCTGGGTGACCAGATGCAACTCGGACAACCAATACAAGGCGACCACCCTGGCGAAAGTGGCCTGTCCACCCTGGAATACCTGCTTGGGCACAAGGCCACAATTGAGCCTCATCGCGGTGTATTCCTGGATCAAACTTTCCGCATGCACCCTGCCGTGTGCAGCTACATCTCCGACACCTTTTATGAAGGCCGACTTGGGGCAGCAGACCGAACCCACCAACAGGGGCTCGTGCTGCATGGCAGACTTGCGGAACTTTTCAGTGCAACCGGCGTGTATTGTCTGCCGGTTGTACATGATGGAAACTCGCAGCGCAGCCAGGAAGAGGCACAGGAAATCGCAAGGCTGTACGAAGAATTGCTGGAACAAAAATATGTTGATCACGATGGCAAAACCTGCCGGATGTGTAACGAGGAAATCCTGGTGGTCGCTCCCTACAATGCCCAGGTGAACCTGCTGAAACGCATGCTGCCGGAAGGCGCCCGGGTAGGCACGGTAGACCGGTTCCAGGGGCAGGAGGCCCAGGCGGTGCTGGTGTCCATGACCACCTCGAATGAACAGCACATGCCGCGGCACCTGGATTTTCTGTTCAGCAGGAACAGGTTGAATGTGGCCATCAGCCGGGCGAAAAGCATTGCAGTGGTGGTGATGAGTCCTGCCCTTGCAGATGTCAGCAGCGACAGGCCGGACACACTGGGCCTGATCAACACCTTCATTGGGTTGGTGAGTAGAGGTTCATGACCCGCATAAGGCACGTTATTTTCATTTTCATCAACTTGGAGTAAAGCAGTGAGTATTTCCGAAACCGTAGAGCAGTTGTTGTTGGCGAATCAGTTCAAACCTGCACGCGTTGCAACAAAGAAAAAATCCTCATGGGTATTACCAGTTACAGGCCAGGTGTTTTATATCAACCGCACTTCAACGAACGGCGCAAGCCTCTTTATATTTCATCCAGAAAAAACAAGCGGTGTTGTCGCGGCAGTAAAAACTGCAGGGCTTGATTTTAATGAAGCCTATTATCATTCCAGCAACATGAGCCTTTTCCCCAGGCACATGCACCGAGGGGTAAATCCGATTCCATATGGCTGGTCTGTGAATGCCCTGGATGCAGCGAGAATGCAGTTGCTGGTCAAGGAACTTGCAAAGGCTTGACTCGGTGAGGTCGACCGCCACGATTCACGAGAGTATTGTGAGCTTGCTTGAAGATGCCCGCAGGGCCACAACCCAGAGTGAAAAGGCCGTCATGACCAAAAGCGCAGACAGTGTTGGCGCTTTCTGCAGGTGAGATTTGGCAATGATGGAACAGCAGCCAGGTGCTGTTCCAGTAAACCCGGTAACAGCCCGATTACCTGATGGCAGCAGTCTCAGCACCTGCCGCAGCAGCTGGCGCACCTTCCTTGTCCAGGGTAATCGTGGTGGTATTCGGGTATTGCCACATGGCGCCGGTTACCAGGTCGGTGATGCCCAGGTCGATGAATGCGCCACCCACCACGCCGGCCGTGTCGGCTGAACTGGTCAGGCGGGTGGTCTTCTGGGCATAGCCGGGTGCCAGGCACTTCACGATGATGTCGTCCTTGTCCTTGCCAACAGTCACCGTGTTGTTGCGCAGGTTGATGGAGCCGATTTCGCCATCACCATCACGGCTCAGCGTGCAGCGTGTTTCCTGTGGGTCCAGGTT
>DASUDJ010000099.1:0-5376 GCA_036275635.1 Limnobacter sp.
GGAAATCAGCAGGTCTGGCAGGTTCACGCCCAGCTTGGATGCGTATTGCACATCCAGTGCATGCTCTGCATCGATAAAGGCACAGGTTCCACCTAGCTTCTGCATTTCAGCAATTACCTGCAAGGTGAGCGTGGTTTTACCCGAGGATTCCGGACCGTAGATTTCAACCACCCGGCCACGTGGCAGACCACCGATGCCCAAGGCGATGTCAAGACCCAATGAACCTGTGGAGACCGACTGGATGTCATCAACAATTTCATTTTCGCCAAAGCGCATGATGCTGCCTTTGCCGAACTGCTTTTCAATCTGGCCCAGTGCTGCAGCCAGGGCTTTCACTTTTTCTGAAGATTGGTTCTTGGTTCTGAGGTCGTCCATGGTCTGCCTTCAACTGAATCGGATTGGAATTTCTGTATTATTGCACATTTTTCACTGTGAATCTATACAGCCTTTTTGAGTGACACCTGGGACAGAATGAGTAACCCGGTATGAACTGCCTGCTCCCGTATGGAATGGCGATCGCCCTGAAAAACATGGTGAAAGGCTTCGATCGAGCGGTGGCGCACTGCAAGGCCAAACCACACGGTGCCGACCGGTTTTGACTGTGAACCACCACCCGGCCCCGCGATGCCGGACACGGATATACAGCAATCTACGCCAAGGGCGATCATGCCGCCATTGGCCATTTCCTTCACGCAGTCTTCGCTGACCGCCCCGGCCTGTGCCAGGGTGGATTCACGCACATAAACCGACTTCATCTTGACCTTGTTGGAGTAGGTGATCAGCCCCCCCTCGAACCAGTCGCTTGATCCTGGCAAACTGGTCAGGGCAGCCCCCAAACCACCACCTGTGCAGGATTCCACCACGCCCAGTTTGCAACCGGCCGCATTGAACAGATCTGCGATTGCAATCAGCAATTCCTGGTTTGATGGGTTCATTTGGCCTGTCCTTCCTATTTGATGAAATAAAGGTAGATGGCCAGGGTCAGCAAGGTCATCAAGGCAGCCACGATGTCATCAAACATCACACCGAAGCCATTTTTCCAGTGCCGGTCAAACCAGCGTATGGGGGGCGGTTTCACCATGTCGAAAAACCGAAACAGGACCACGCAGCCCAGTTGGGCCAGGGGACTTGAGAAATGATGAGCCGCCACAAAGAGCACCAGCCAAATGGCCACGATTTCATCCCAGACTATGCCACCGTGGTCAACAACACCCAGGTTCCTGCCGGTGACATGACAACACCATGCACCTGCTGCAAATGCTGCGGCGATGAGCAGTGGCCACTGGGCATCTGACAGGAACGGATCAAACCAGACGTACAGCAACCACCCCATCAGGGTACCAAAGGTGCCAGGAAGGAACCAGGCAAGACCACTGCCGAACCCCAGGGCAAACCAATGGGCAGGATGGGACAGCATGAAGCGCCAGCCCGGACGCCGGTTGATGGTTGAATTCAAGAGGCCCGCCCTTTGAAATGATTGTAGGAATTGTTGACCAGCGACTGCGGAGGCTGACCTGCCTCACTCAACCAGACCCCCTTCCCCTGCACCATGTGACCAATACACCATGGCCTGGCGGATAAATCCAGCACAGCATCATGAAGGTGAGAACTGGCTGTCCAGCAAAGCTGAAAATCGTCTCCGCCTTGCAAGCTGGCTGCCACCAAAGCGGCCAGCAAGCTTTCCGCTTCGGGATGACTGGAAAGTGAGGGCCAGAACTGGAGCCACCTATCCCTGATGGCCGCTGCGGACAGAACTGCAGACAGACCACTGGCCAAGGCAATATGGGAAAGGTCGCCCACCAGGCCATCCGACAGATCAATACAGGCATTGGCCAGGCTGCGAAGCGCCACACCAAGCCGTACCTGGGGCTGGGGTTGCTGAAATGACAACAAGGCGCTTTCCTTCAGGGCCGTTGGCATTTCCGACAGCAAACTGGCCAACTGCGGCAGTTCAGCAGCAGTGCAGCAACTGGCCAAACCGCCACGCGCCTGATATTCAAGCAGCATGCCCAACCTCGCGAGGCCCGGCATGCCGCTGACCCACACGTCATCACCTGGCAAAGCCAGGGAGCGGTGGAAACCCCGGTGAGTTTCAGGAGACTGGCCAATGATGGTGATTGAAAGGGTAGACGCAGCATTGGCGCCTGCGGAGGTGGTGTCGCCCCCCACCAGCGGGCAGTTGAACTGGCTGGCAGCCTGAAGAAGTCCGCTGGAAAAACCAGCCAACCAACCTTCGTCCACGAAAGGAAGGCTGAGGCTGAGGTTGAAACCGATGGGATCAGCGCCACAAGCCGCCAGATCGGACAGATTGCAGGCCAGGGATTTCCACCCCACATTGGCCGGTGGATCATCATGAAAAAAATGAACACCTTCCACCAGGGTGTCGGTGGACATGTACAAAAGGTGCCCGGGCGAGAGGCGAAGACTCGCACAGTCATCGCCAATGCCCGCCACTACAGACTGCCGACAACCTTCTTCCAGGGCCTTGAAGGGCTGGCCAAAGTAGCGGCGGATCAGATCAAACTCCAAGGCAGACCCTGCTTATTGGGTGGCCTGTGGATTGCCTTGCGCCTTGATTTCAGTGTCACGGGCCTGTGCCGCAACCTTGTCGAGCACTCCATTCACAAATTTGAATGCATCCGTGCCGCCGAATGTCTTGGTCAACTCGACTGCTTCATTGATCACCACCCGGTAGGGAATTTCAGCATGGGTATTGATTTCATGGCTGGCCAGCACCAGCACGGCCTTTTCGACCGGGCTGAGTTCTACCCAGGGCCTGTCCACGAATGGTTGGATCTGCAGGATCAGCTTGGGCAATTCATGCACTGAACCGTGCAACAGTGATTCATAGTGGGCGCGGTCCGCCTTGTCAAATCCGGGTGCATCCCGGATGTGGGCATCGATTTCGCCCACTTCACTGGGATTCAGGAACCACTGGTAAAGGCCTTGCAGGGCCAGCTCACGTGAACGTCGCCTGGCATTGCGGGTGTGCCCCTGTCTCTTGCCCGTAACCTGCCTGGTGGCCTCATTCATCATCTTCTTCCTCATCATCCTCTGCACCGGGCAGGTTGTCGTCCAGTGTCATCATGAGGTTGCCCATCTCAACTGCGCAGCGTGCCGCATCCACGCCCTTGTCCTCTATGCGCTCTATCGCCTGGTCTTCCGTGTAGGTAGTCAGCACCATGTTCACCACGGGAACATCATGCGCCAATGCCACACTGGAAATACCGCGCGCACTTTCGCCACACACGATCTCGAAGTGGTAAGTGTCGCCCTTGATTACAGCGCCCAGGGCGATGAGTGCATCAAATTCGCCTGAAAACGCCAGGCGCTGCAAGGCAATCGGAATTTCCATTGCGCCCGGTACGGTGATGTGCAGGATGTCTTCATTCAGCACGCCCAGGCGAAGCAGTTCGCTGCAGCAGGCGGCCCAGAGGCCATTGGTGATTTCCTCGTTGAATCGGGCCTGAACCACGCCCACGCGAATGCCATCGCCGTTCAGGTTGGCAGGCACACTTCCTGGACTGTTGCTCATTTCGTTTCTCCGTTGACGTAACCTGATACTTCCAGCTCGAACCCGGTCATGCTGGGCATTTTCCTGGGGCGGGAAAGCAATTTCATTTTGTTCACGCCCAGTTCACGCAAAATCTGGGCGCCAATCCCATAGGTGCGCAGGTCGGGGTTGGAGCCTGCTCCTTTCCGCTGGGTTGTACCGCGCTGTTCAATGTCATCCAGGGAAGCGAACTGGCCCAGCAGGCGGTCGGATGACACATCACAGTTCAACAGGACGATCACGCCAGAACCCTCCTCAACGATTTTCTTCATTGCGGCGGGAATCGAGAAGGAATGCTCGGACAACTTCACCTCGAGAAAATCAATCAGGGAAGTGGGCTCATGGACGCGTACCAGGGCCTCGGTTTCGGAGCTCAACTGGCCATACACCAGGGCGAAGTGGGCACTGCCAGTGGGCTTGTCGCGGAACGATACGCACCTGAACTGGCCTTGAACGGTGTCGATCATGCGTTCATGCATGCGCTCGATCAGGGATTCCTTGGTGCTTCTGTACTGGATAAGATCGGCGATGGTGCCGATTTTCAGATTGTGTTCCTTTGCAAATTCCACCAGGTCGGGAAGGCGGGCCATGGTGCCGTCATCTTTCATGATTTCGCAAATGACTGAAGCGGGGGTCAGGCCCGCCATGGCGGCCAGATCACAGCCCGCCTCGGTGTGGCCGGCGCGCATCAGCACCCCACCGTTGACTGCTGCCAGCGGGAAAATATGGCCTGGCTGCACCAGGTCATCAGGCTTTGAATTCTTGTTCACCGCCACCCGGATGGTGTGGGACCGGTCAGCCGCCGAGATGCCGGTGGACACACCTTCTGCCGCTTCGATTGAAACTGTGAAATTAGTGCCATGAGAGGAACCGTTCGCTGCCACCATGGGGCGCAGGCCCAGTTCGCGACAGCGGGCTTCGGTGAGGGTCAGGCAAATCAGGCCACGGCCGTACTTCGCCATGAAATTGATGGCTTCCGGTGTGACAAAGTCGGCTGCCAGCACCAGGTCACCCTCGTTTTCGCGGTCTTCTTCATCAACCAGAATGACCATGCGACCTGCACGCATTTCTTCAACAATCTCGTTGACTGGACTAATTGACATGGCTGTGTAACTTGTTGAGTTGGATTTAATGGCCCCTATTGTAAGCCTTCAGGCGCCATTCACGCACGCACAGCAGTAGAAGGACTGCTCCCCAAATGGAAAACCAGAGATACTGACCGAGTTTTGCGAACAGGGTCTGGCCTTTCCTGCCTTCCACTTCACCCGACCACACCAGCGCCTGACCTGCCGGCGCCTGCAGAACCCACTGACCAAATTCATCCACGATTCCTGAAAGGCCGGTGTTGGTGACGCGCAACCCTGGCTTGCGATGCTCCGCAGAACGGGTACGCCCCATCTGGGCATGCTGGTCGAGGGCCCAGGACTGTCCGAACCAGGCCAGGTTGCTGAGGTTCACGAACAGGGTGGGTTGCTGGCTGGACAGCTTCAACAGGGCAGCAAACTCGCCGCTGAAGATGTCCTCATAGCACACGGTGGAGGCCAGTGAATTTCCGCCCAGGACAAAAGGCTGCAGCGGCCCGGAACCGGAAGTGAATTCACCCATGGGCATGTTCAGCATGGCCACAAACCACTTGAATCCCAAGGGAATGAACTCACCAAACGGCACCAGGTGCCGCTTGTCATGGCGGTTGGCCGGGACCTCCAGCTCAGACAGGGTCTCGGTGCCGTTGAACATCACAATTGAGTTGAAATAACGGTCACCTTCCTGGATGGCAGAGCCCATGACGACCTGCGTGTGACCCGGCCTTGCAAAATCCCGGA
>DASUDJ010000100.1:0-5945 GCA_036275635.1 Limnobacter sp.
ATTGGCGGCTACCTGGCCAGTCAATCGCTGTTCAACATGCTGGAACTGCAACGCAGGGTTCCACTGTGGCCTATGCTGAAAAAGCGCTACCTGCGCCTGGCCAGGCCGTTCTGGGTTGCAATTGCCTCGGCAGTGCTGCTGGGTTGGGTGGCCGGGAAAATCGCGCTTCATGACGAGGTGAGCGGTTTGCCTGGGTTTCTGCAACTGCTGGCCCATGTTTTCCTGCTGCATGACATTACAGGCATGGAGGCCTTGTCAGCGGGTGTATGGTATGTGGCAATTGATTTTCAGCTGTTCGCGGTGTTGTTGTTCCTGGGTTGGGCCAGTCAGAAATTGGGGCGGGTAGAAATTGTTCAACCAGCCCAGGCCCTGCTTTTGTTGGCCAGTGCAATGGCAGTTGCTTCACTGTGGTGGTGGAACAGGAATTCAGGCCATGATGAATGGGCCCTGTATTTTTTCGGAGCCTATGGCTTGGGTGTGATTGCCTGCTGGGCACAACGGGAGAGTAAAACCGTGGAGGGGTCGGCCCTGCTGCTGGTGGTACTGGGATTGGCCCTGTGGATTGAATGGCGTGAACGCCTTTTGTTGACAGGCCTGACTGCCCTCGTGTTGATGCATAGCCACCGGCTGGAGAGTGTGGCCCGGCTTTTTGCGCAGGGTCCGGTTCGTTGGCTCGGTGATATTTCCTATTCCGTGTTCCTGATTCATTATGGTGTTGCAGTGCTGGCCAGCTCGGTGGTGATTGCAATCGGGGTGAAAGGGCTTGCAGGCAACCTGCTGGCTTTTCTGAGCACCTGGGCAATCAGCATTGCAGCAGGCTGGTTGTTGTACCGCTGGGTGGAAACCAGGTGAGATTCCTGAAACGGGTGGTGGGGGCGGCCGCATTTGCCCATTTGCTGAATGACCTGATACAGGCCATGCTGCCCGCAATTTTCCCCATGCTGAAAGCCCAGTTTTCACTCAGCTTTGCAGAAATCGGGCTGATCACTTTCACCTTTCAGCTGACCGCGTCCCTGCTGCAGCCCTGGGTGGGTTTGTACACGGACAAACACCCACTGCCTTATTTGCTACCCACAGGCATGTTGTTCACCTTGCTGGGTATCCTGCTGCTGGCCACTGCGGGTAGCTACCCCATGTTGCTGCTGGCTGCGGCAGTGGTGGGAATCGGTTCGGCCACTTTTCATCCTGAGGCCTCGCGTATTGCCAGAATGGCTTCAGGTGGTCGGTTCGGGACGGCACAGTCCACCTTCCAGGTGGGTGGGAATGCAGGTTCAGCAATTGGACCGTTGCTGGCGGCTGCAATCGTGATTCCGGCCGGGCAGCCGGCCATTGCCTGGTTCATGTTGGCCGCCCTGCTGGCCATCGGCGTGCTGCTTTACCTGACGAAATGGACCCTTGCCCAGGGACATGCAGGTCAGGTGAAGGTAGTCGGCAAACAGCAGGCCGGATTGGGCAGAGCGGGTGTTGTGCAGGCTGTTGCAGTGGTATGCCTGCTGATGTTCGCCAAGTTTGTCTACATTGCCTCGTTCACCAACTACTTCACCTTTTACCTGATTGAACGCTTCGACCTTGATGTGCAGCACAGCCAGATGATGTTGTTCATTTTTCTGGGCTCGGTGGCACTGGGAACATTTGCAGGTGGACCTGTGGGTGACCGGATTGGCAGGAAGGCCGTGATCTGGATTTCTTTCCTGGGGGTTGCCCCTTTTGCACTGGCCCTGCCCCATGCCAACCTGTTTTGGACTGGTGCACTGGCTGCTGCAATTGGCCTGGTGATGTCATCTGCATTTGCCGCATTGGTGGTGTATGCGCAAGAGGCAGTACCCGGCAGGGTCGGACTGGTCTCCGGGCTGATGTTCGGCCTGATGTTTGGCATCGGTGGCCTGGGTGCAGCCGGCCTGGGGGTCCTGGCGGACCAATACGGTGTGTTGTGGGTTTACAGCCTGGTGTCATTCCTGCCGCTGATGGGCCTTGCCACCGCACTGTTGCCCAATACCCGCAATGGCCGGGGCTGACAGCGGTTGTTGACAGCGGGGACCAACAGCGCCAGGGCAGAGACTGGCCCCAATCACGGATCAGGGCCAGTTCGAAGCATTTACATGCGGCGTACACTCTGTACAGCTCCACTTTGCCGCGCCTGCACCATGTGCAGCACTTCACGGGCCACTTCCTTGCTTGAACCCGGGTTCTGGCCGGTGACAATGCGCCCGTCCACCACCACGTGGGATGCAAAAGGAATCAGCGACTTGTCATAGTCCGCCCCCTGGTGCTGGATTTCATCTTCCAGCAGAAAAGGCAACTGGCTTTTCACACCCACCAGCGATTCTTCCATGTTGGAAAAACCCGTGACTTTCCTGCCTTCAATCAATGGGCGGCCGTCCTGGTGGGTCAGGTTCAGCAAGCCTGCCGTGCCGTGGCACACCGCGGACACCACACCACCATTCTGGTAGATGATTTCAGCCAGTTGCTTCAGGCCCTGGTTGTTCCGATAGTCCCACATGGTGCCGTGACCACCGGTGTAATAAATGGCCTGGTAGTCGGCGGGGTTCACTTCCTCGGGAGACATGGTGGTTTCCAGGATTTGCTTGAATTCCGGATCATCAAGCAGGGCTTTCGCCTCATCATCAATGTACAGCCAGCCCAGGCTGCGTTCATCCAGAGGCACCTTGCCGCCCTGTGGGCTGACAAAATCCATCTGAATGCCTGCTGCCTTGAACTCCTGGTAAAAATGGGTCAGTTCGGTCAGCCACAAACCCGTGTGCTCTTCCTTGGTGGGATAGGCGGCATGATTGGTCATGACCACCAGCACCTTGCGCGCAAGGGGAATGGACCCAGCCTGGGGCGAGCTTCCCGCCTCGGGAAACACGCCCTGGATTTCCATGGGATCATCCGGATTGTAGGGTGGCTTGATTTCAGGCTCGGTCGGGTCAGTGAACCTGAGGTCGTTGAGTTTTTCAGACATGCTTCTCTCCTTGAAAGAGTGAACAAAAGCCAGCCGGAAAATGCCATGCAAACCTGCTGGCCAAAATTCACTATAAGCAAAACTGAAAAGGCCGGTTTGATTAGGAAAGATCGGGAGTGAATGCTGATTCCATAAGGCTGTGTACAGGAGGAGAAGACAGTAATTCAGGCCTAGCTTGCCTTCCAGAAGCGGTATTCGGCCGTGAATTCCACCTCCGCCCGCTCGCCTTCATTTCCCGCTTCACAGCTTGAACGCGGAGCCACGCCACCCGAGGTGCCCAGGCGTTGAATGTAGCTGACTGCTGTCAGCACACCCTGCCCGCCGGCAACATCGGTTTTGACCAGTTGAAACGGCAGGTTCTTTTCACCATGGGGAGACACTGCCACCTGTGAACCACTGACAAAGGAACCATCCACATGGCTCCACCTGGCGGGGTTGGCTGAATGGCGACCAATCTCCCTGCCCTCTGCATCTGTCAGCACGGCACTGGCGCTGCCCACCAGCCACTTGTAGGTGGTGAGTGGCGCCTGTTCACGGCGGCATACATACACCACCTGCCCCCTGGCCTGCACTGAAAGCACTTCAATATTGCCCGCAGCCACCTGGATGGTGGCGGGTGTTGCATTGCGGTGCGGATTGCTCTGTGAGTTGCCTTGTGATTGCCGGGTTTCGGCCAGTGCAGAACCTGGCCCAGTGGCAACTGACAGGCCGATTGCAAACCATGCAGCTACACTGCATATCCTGGATGTCATCCAAATGGCTCCCTTGTTCTATACCAGCTTTTTTTAACGCGGTTATCGGACGGCAGGGCTACAACAGGTTGGACCCTCGCAGGGTGTGCGCCTGGCTTTCTGACAATTACTGCGCCAGTTGCCGGGCCAGGTCGAGAAAATCGGATGCGGTGAAATCGAACTCGTGCGGGTGCACCTGGGGCAAGGGGACATGCGCACCGAATTCAAGGGGTCGCATCACATAGGCTGTTTTAAGGCCCTGCGCCTTTGCAGCACGCAGGTCATTTGGATGACAGGCCACAAGCATGACTTCAGAAGGTGACAGGTCAAGCAATTCAGCCACACCCAGGTAGGTTTCAGGATCAGGCTTGTAGTGCTTGAACAGCTCGGCCGAGACAATGCAGTCCCAGGGCAGGCCGGCATTTTTTGCCATGTCCGTGAGCAAAGAAAAATTGCCGTTCGACAGGGTCGTGATCGTGAACTGCTTTTTCAGGGCCTGCAGGCCGGCTACCGTGTCGGGCCAGGGTGAAAGCCGGTGCCAGGCCTTGTTCAGGTGGGTGCGCTGTTCCTCGTTCAGCGACTGCAGGCCAAACCGGGGAATGATGGAATCAAGTATCAGCCGGTGCAGTTCGTCTATCCGCATCCAGGGCAGGTCGCCCTTGCGCACCCGGTCCATGGCGGGTTCATAACCCGCACGCCAGGCGTCTGCAAAAGCAGGGGCATCCAGTTGAAGGTCAAGGCCCCCAGCCAGTTGTTGCACTTCACTGGCAATGCTGCCGCGCCAGTCCACCACGGTGCCGAATACATCGAATGCAAGGGCCTTAACCGGGGTTTCGAAATGACTCATTGATGCCTCCTTGATAACCTGCATGGAACGGATTTTCCAGAGGTCGCGCTATTTTTATTCCTGCAGGCAATGCCGGATATCAGTGAGGCGACGAATCCTGGCTTTTAGAAAAACAGGCTCGATGAAAAAACCTTACACCGTAGCCAAGTATGATTCCAGGGATGATCGGAGCCCCGAGAAGCAGAAGAAGCGCTGTACCACTCTCTCCGATTAGGCCCAATAACCAATCGATGAGAGTCAGCATCAGGATTAAAGAGGCAAGTTGGACACTCAACCAGATCGTTGTCCAGATTACCCAATCACGGTACCTGATTGCATCACGTTTCAACGAGGGATAGCTATAACTAGGCAAAGCCATTCCGATTGTCACCCCGATAGCCAATGCAGGCATCCAGAACGCGACAAACATCATTCCCATTCACTATCCTCACACTCAAAACAGGATTAGTAAACAAAAACTTTCTGAAGTTCGTTGGGACTGACGTTTAGACCTGTGGCCTTGCTAGGTTGAAATTGCTGCGGGTGGTGCAGTAGGCATCGCCGCCCAGTTTGCCGACTGCATCCAGCAGTTCGATTGCTATTTGACCGTTCCGCAGGGCGGCTTCATTGATGTCGATTCCCAACACATCCAGCAACATCATGCTGCCTCCCATCGGCCCTTCAGACACGGTGTTCACTTCCCGCAAACTGCATTCGAAACGCACCAGTGCATCTTCAACACCGGGCGCAATCACCTGCCTGCTGAGGGATTTTTTCAAGCCTGCCTTTTCGAATTCATCCACCTCGGGCGGATACAGGCCACAGGTGGTGTTCATTTCATCCACCAGCACATGGCTGACAATATTCACCACGCATTCCCGGGTGGCTTTCAGGTTGGCCAGGGTGTCTTTCTCGGCCTTGTCGCGCGGGTTCACCTGCACCACGCAGAGAACCGGCGGCTTGCAACTGGCGACTGTGAAGAAGGAATAAGGTGCCAGGTTGGCAATGCCCTGTTCACTCAGGGTGCTGACCCAGGCGATTGGGCGTGGAACAACTGCCTGGGTGAGGAACTGGTAGTTCTGCTGCGGTGTAATGTCTGCGGTGTTGAAGTACATGTTGCTGACCTCCCCCGTGGCTCAGTGATTGCTTGATTCAGGGCTTCAGCACCTGGGGCTGCACTGAGGCTTCACCCAGGTACACCATGCCTTCCTGTATGGTGCATGCAATGTTCATGTTGCGCTGGGCCAGGCTGGCCAGCGTGGCGCCGTCTTCCACGCTCAACTGCAGCACCTGCACCTTGTCGAGCTTGTTCAGCCAGTCCTGGTTCTGGTTCCACCACACGTTGGCGGCGCGGGTGTAGCAGTAAATCACCACCCGGTCTGAACGGCCACAGGCTTTGCGAATTCGGGTTTCATCCGGCTGGCCC
>DASUDJ010000101.1:0-7350 GCA_036275635.1 Limnobacter sp.
ACACCATCAAGGTAACCGGCACCTCCAGCAACTCGCCAAAGGCAACCGGTGTGAAATGGGTCACTGCCGGTTTGCCGTGGTCGACCACCGCCATGCGCAGGCGGTTGCGTGGATCGCGCCCCAGGGGATTGTTCACGGTCAGTGGGTGCGCAATACGCCCCCACACCAGCGCCAGGTAAACCCGCTTCACGATTCGGGCCTGTAGCATCTGCACCAGCTTCACCTGGGTTTCTGCCGTGCGGGCCACCACCATCAGGCCAGTGGTGTCAGCATCCAGCCGATGCACAATACCTGCCCTGGGTACATGAATGAGACCTGGATCCAGGTGGTACAGGCCATTCATCAGCGTACCAGTCCAATGCCCCGGGGCGGGGTGTACCACCAGCCCGGCCTGCTTGTTCACCACCGTGTATTCATCCGTGCGGGCCACGATATCCAGGTTCATGTCCTCGGGCACCAGAGCCTGCATGTGAGCCAGTACACCGGGGCTGAGGGAAATCTGATCCATGCCCTGTACCTTCTGGTTGCCCTTGGCCGCGACGGCGCCATTCACCAGCACCCGCTCCTCTTTCAACCAACCCTGGAGGCGGGAACGGGAATACTGCGGAAACAACTCGGCAATCACCTTGTCCAGGCGGGCGCCGCCAAGTTCCATGGGAACCCTGGCCAAAAGGGGTGAATCGGCTTGAACGCTTGAGTCGTCAACAGGAATCGGGGAGGTCATATCAAAACTGATTCTTTCAATTGGGGGCGCCGCATATGGGCGGCATGGGCTTTGCCCGATATAATGGAAAACCACTGAGAATTTACAGGGACACTTCGGGTTTCGAAATCAGATGAATAAAACCACACTGGCTCCGCGCAACACCTGGCTGCGCACATTATCGCAGTTATTCCTGATTCCCGCGCTGGTTTTTGCGTTGGCAGCCTGCGGCTCTGCAAAGCAGTTCGACGAAACAGAAGGCTGGAGCCCCGCCCGCCTTTACGAGGAAGCGAAGGCTGAAATTGATGTGGGCAACTACGAGCGTGGCATCCAGCTGCTGGAAAAACTGGAGGCCCGCTACCCGTACGGCCGATTTGCCCAGCAGGCACAGATCGACACCGCGTATGCCTACTACAAGTCGGGCGACAATGCGCAGGCACTGGCTGCGACAGACCGGTTCATCAAGCTGTATCCAAACCACCAGAACCTGGACTATGTGTATTACCTTCGCGGGTTGGTCAGCTTCAATGAAGACAAGGGCTTTCTGACAATCCTGTCAGGCGAAGACCAGAGTGCCCGTGATCCCAAGGGCACCCGTGCAGCATTTGATGCATTCAAGGAGGTGGTTACCCGCTTTCCCGACAGCAAATACTATGCAGACAGCAAATCGCGACTGCAGTACCTGGTGAATGCATTGGCCCAGAATGAATTGCATGTAGCACGCTATTACTACCGTCGCGGCGCCTACCTGGCTGCAGTGAACCGGGCCCAGGAGGTAATACGCCGTTTCGAACAGACCCCCTCGATTGAAGAGGCCCTGTTCATCAGCCTGCGCAGCTACGAGAAGCTGAACATGACCAGCCGTGCAGCGGACACCAAGCGGGTCATTGACCTGAACTTCAAGGACAGCCCCTACTGGAAAATGGACCTGCCTGAAAAACAGCAGGCTGAGGCCAAGTGGTGGCAGGTTTGGAAATAAGGTTAGGCAGGCTTTAACGCGGTTAGAAGAAGGAAAAGGGACTCATGATTGAGTCCCTTTTTTATCGAGCGTTTTTCTCGAATACCCTGTTTTACCTTTCGGTTCGCTTGCTTCGCATGAATTCAACTGCTGTGCCCATTTCACGGGTACGCTTGAAAGGCGGCAGGCTTCGCCACAGCAACTTGCCATAGCTTTTTTCAACCAGTCGCCGGTCGCCAATCAGTAAAACACCCCAGTCGGTCTCATCCCTGATCAACCGGCCGGCGCCCTGCTTCAGCGCAATTGCCGCATCAGGCAGTGAAAGGTCCTGGAAAGGGTTTCCACCCTGGTTTTTTATCAGTTCGCTTTTGGCCTGGAATACCGGATCATCCGGTGGCGCAAAAGGCAACTTGTCGATGATCACCAGGCGCAGGCCTTCGCCTCGAATATCTACCCCTTCCCAGAAGCTGGCTGCACCCACCAGCACCGGGTTCTTCAAAAGGCGGAATTGCTCCAGCAATTCAGCACGGGATGCTTCCCCCTGCACCAACAGGTTCCAGTCCAGTTCATCTTCTTCAATGCGCTGACGTACATATTCCCCCACCTGTTTGACGGCCCGGTGACTGGTGCACAGGAAGAACACGCCACCGTCGCTGGCCTGCAGCAAAGGCCATACGGCGTCGCACAGTTTCCTGCTGAACTGGGGTTCATTCGGAAAAGGAAGATTTTCAGGCACGCACAGCAGGGCCTGGGACTCATAGTCAAACGGGCTTGGCAACAGCAGCTGCTCGCACTCATCAAGCCCCACCTGCAAGGTGAAATGCTGGAGGCTGTCCTTGATGCTCAGGGTGGCACTGGTAAAAACCCATGCCTTCTGCTGTTCCGCATACAACTTTGCAAATGCATTCGATACATCAAGCGGTGAATCGCAAAACTGCACCACATTCGTGGTTACATTCACCCAGCGGACTGACTGGGCATCATCCTGGGCAGAGGCTGGAGAAAACCAGTTCTGCCAGCGCAGGCACAGTTCACTGGCCCTGCTCATCAGTTTCACCCAGGACTCGTTCCGGACAGTCAACGGACTGATCATTTCTATCAGGTTTTCAAGCCTGTTTTCAAAATCGGAACACACAGTAAGCACGCCGTTCAACCCAAGGAATTGGGCATGGGTGAAACGGGCTGAATCAATCTCGGTGCCTACGATGCGGCGAATTTCCTTCAGGGCCAGCTCCATGGGGCGCAGCACCGCATCCCAGTCGCCCGCGTCCGCACTGGATGTGCGGCCCTCGATCAACACATCCCTCAGGAACTCCTGGCATTGCGCTGTTGAAACCGCCTGCCCCAACAGGCTGGTGGCGATGTCGGGCAGCTGGTGCGCCTCATCGAACACGATGACATCGCAGGCAGGCAGCAATTCAGCAATGCCCTCTTCCTTCAGCGCCAGGTCGGCAAGGAAGAGATGATGATTCACCACCACCACTTCTGCATCCAGTGCATCCCGTCGGGCCTTGTTCACAAAACACTCGGCAGCATTCGGACATTCACCGCCAAGGCAGTTGTCCTTGTTGGAAGTGACCCAACTCCATACGGCTGAATCTTCAGGTACACCAGCGCAATCTGCCCGGTCACCGGTTTGGGTGCGACCTGCAAACAGGCGAACCTTTTGAAGGTGATCCACTTCACGCGGTGAAGGCAGGCGAGCCTCTTTCAGCGCCCGGTCAAGATGAAAGTGACACAGGTAATTCTGCCGACCTTTCAGCAAGGCAATATTGACTGGCACACCCAGCGCATTCCTCACCAGGGGCAAATCCTTGTTGAACAACTGGTCCTGCAATGTTTTCGTGGCGGTTGACAGCAGAACCCGGCGACCAGACAAAAGGGCTGGTACCACATAGGCGAATGTCTTGCCCGTGCCAGTTCCGGCTTCGACGACAAGCGCAGATTTTTCCTCAATCGCCTTCCCCACCGCTTGCGCCATCCTGATCTGGGATTCACGCGCCGTGAAGCCGGGCAGTTGCCTTGCCAAGGCGCCACCCGGCGCAAAGGCCTCATTCAAAGGTTCGGAAAATTCAAACATGCAGGAAAGCGGCTGTTCAGGCCGGGATGTCGGGTTCTAGCTGGATTTGCAGCAGGGTAATGGAATCCTTGATCTGGAGCTTGCGCTTCTTCAACCTGCGGATCTGGAGCTGGTCAAAGCCTGGTTGAGACGTGAGCATCGCAATGATCTGATCCAGATCCCGATGCTCGACCTGCAGTTCGACGATGCGCCGCTTGATCGCTTCAATGTCTTCGGTGTAGGCCATGAATGTCAATTTGATCAGGCTCCTTGTTAACAGGTATTGTATCCGCAAGCATGCGTATGCTGGAAACAATCTACCGACGGGTATCACCCTTCCGGCGAAAAGCAATTCAGCTTGATGGCCTGATTACTGGCTGCTTTGTGTTCTGCCCTGTTCCCTGTTCTGACGCCTGCCATATTCATCAAGGCGTATCAGGTCTTCTGCCTGGCCCTGCACCTCGAGATGTGCGCGCCTCAATTCAGCGCCTTTCAACCGCACTTCATCCAGGCAACTGGAGACAAAAAATCGTTCATAGCATTCACGTGACTTCTGGTTCAATTCATATTCCAGAAATTCCATGGCTCTTTCACGACCAGCCACATAGCCGCGGGCTTCCTCGAGGGTGGTCGGCGCAAGCGGCTTGCTCGCCTGCATCTGAACAGTGCTGCAGGCGGCCAGCATCAACGCAAAGGCAGGCACGCAGCAGGCCAACGGGCGGAGCATGTATCCGCCAAAGCGCTTGCCAAGCTGTGGCACAATGCCCTGCCTAACTCGAAAACTCATAGACCTAAACCCATGTCGCTTGTTCATAATCGGATTATCGCCCAGTTGGCTGAAGAATTGGGTGCGGCCCAATCACAAATCAGATCTGCAGTCGATTTGCTGGATGAGGGGGCAACTGTGCCCTTCATTGCACGCTACCGCAAGGAAGCCACGGGTGGGCTTGATGATGCTGTATTGCGTGACCTGCAGGAACGCCTTGTTTACCTGCGGGAACTGGAAGAGCGGCGTAGCACCATACTGGAGTCGATTGAAAGTCAGGGCAAATTAACCGCTGAGCTGAGGACTGCAATTGAACAGGCCACCAGCAAGCAAACCCTTGAAGACCTGTACCTGCCTTACAAGCCGAAGCGACGCACGCGCGCGCAAATCGCACGGGAAGCGGGCCTGCAAGGGCTGGCTGATGAAATACTGAACAATCCGAAAGCCATTCCCGAGGAACTTGCAGGTGCTTACCTGAATCCAGAGCACCAGATCAATGATGCGAAGGCCGCGCTCGATGGTGCCAGGGATATTCTTGCAGAAGAGTTCTCCGAAAATGCGAACTTGCTTGCATTGCTGCGGAGCAGGCTGAATACAGAGGGTGCCATTCGAGCTGCAGTGGTGCCTGAAAGGGCTGCCGAGGCCATCAAGTTCCAGGACTATTTTGATCACCAGGAAGCAATTTCCACCACGGCATCCCACCGCATGCTGGCCATGCTGCGCGGGCGGGAGCAAGGTTTTCTGACGCTGAAGGTAGACTTGCCTCAAGTTTGGGATGCTGAAAATCCGCGTGCGCCCCATCCTTTCGAACATGAAATAGCAAGACTGCATGGCGTGGATCGGGATGACAGCCCGCGTGGTCGCTTCCTGGGTGAGGTGTGTCGATGGACCTGGAAAATCAAGCTGGCCAGTACCCTTGAAAGCGAGGTGATCGGCAGCCTGCGGGATGCGGCACAGGCGGAAGCGATTGCCGTTTTCGGCAAGAACCTGAAAGACTTGTTGCTGTCCGCACCTGCTGGTGGCAAACCAACCATGGGCCTGGATCCCGGCATCCGCACCGGTGTGAAAGTGGCGGTCATTGACAGCACGGGGCAAGTGGTGGACACAACCACGATCTACCCACATGAACCAAGGCGCCAATGGAATGAATCAATTGCTGTCCTTGCAGCCTTGTGCATGAAGCACCATGTGGAACTGATTGCAATCGGCAACGGAACCGCCAGCCGGGAAACAGACCAGTTGGCAGCGGAACTGCTCTCGGTTCACAAAGACCTGAAAGCGACACGGGTGATGGTCAGCGAAGCCGGCGCATCAGTTTATTCAGCATCTGCCCTGGCTTCCGCTGAACTGCCCGAACTGGATGTCAGCCTGCGGGGTGCAGTTTCGATTGCGCGTCGCCTGCAAGACCCCTTGGCAGAACTTGTGAAAATAGATCCTAAATCTATTGGTGTGGGCCAGTATCAACATGATGTGGATCAGCGCCAGCTCAGCGGACGACTGGATGCCGTGGTAGAAGATTGCGTGAATGCAGTGGGCGTGGAAGTGAACACCGCCTCTGAGCAATTGCTGTCGCGCGTATCGGGTTTGAATGCATCTGTGGCCAAGGCACTGGTGACATTCCGCAATACCCATGGCCAGTTCAAAAGCCGGGAAGACCTGCGCAAGGTACCCCGCCTGGGCGATAAAACCTTTGAGCAGGCTGCAGGGTTCCTGCGCATTCATGGTGCAGACAACCCACTGGACTCATCCGCTGTTCACCCTGAAGCCTATATCGTGGTTGAACGCATGGCTGCAAGGGTAAAAAAACCGGTCGGCAGCCTGGTGGGGAACAGGGATGCACTGAAAGAATTGAAGCCTGCTGAATTCGTGGATGAACGCTTCGGCTTGCCCACTGTACAGGATATCCTGGTGGAACTTGAGAAGCCTGGCCGCGACCCAAGGCCCAGCTTCAAGACTGCAAAATTTGATGATGCAGTGCACACCATGGCCGACCTGAAGCCGGGCATGACACTGGAAGGAGTGGTTACCAATGTGGCCAATTTTGGGGCTTTTGTGGACATTGGAGTTCACCAGGACGGACTGGTGCACGTGTCTGCCCTGTCAAACACGTTCGTGAAAGACCCCCATGCCGTGGTGAAAACAGGCCAGATCGTGAAAGTGAAAGTGCTGGAAGTGGATATTCCCAGAAAGCGCATTTCACTGACCATGCGTCTGGGTGACGACCTGCCGAAGCCCGCTGCTGTGGGACACAATGCGGGCAAGCCCGCAAATCGCGGAGCCGCTCCTGCGCGGCAGCCCGCTTCCACAGATGGCAAGGGCGGGCGTTCTTCTCAGCAGGGTGCAGGATTTGCAAACAATGCATTTGCTGCAGCATTTGCAAAGGCAAAAGGCGGCAAGTAGCCAGTAGGAAGTTTGCGAAAGCGCGCCGTTCTTCGGTCTGCAAAAGCGCATGCCGTTCCTCGGTCTGCGAAAGCGTATGCCCTCTTCCGCCAGAAAGCCTGTATCTCCCTTTTTGAAATTCACAGTACCACTCACCTCGCCCCGCAAAACAGCGCGGCGGGGCCTCGGTGTCGGCCTTGCGGCCGAACATGGGCTGCGAATTCAAACGGGCAGGCTTTCTTTCAATGGCGGTGCAAGGGCAATGCTGCTTTCGCAAA
Organism: Limnobacter sp.; assembly: GCA_036275635.1. Lineage (GTDB taxonomy): Bacteria > Pseudomonadota > Gammaproteobacteria > Burkholderiales > Burkholderiaceae_B > Limnobacter. The sequence continues at coordinate 7,144 of DASUDJ010000101.1, forward strand.
CCTGGCCAGCACCTGCGACTAGCGAGCAACATCATCGCTCTCGCCATACCCAAGAAGAAGCTTCACGCTTTCCACTCCGGTGATGGTTGAGTCACTCACCTCTAACGCGCGCGAGTTGCGTCTTGCGAAGGGTTGGGGGAGCCTGTTCAGGCTGCCGACTTCAGGCAAGGCTTCCCGGATAATTCGCAGCGAGGGGCGCTTGCGCCA
>DASUDJ010000102.1:0-5935 GCA_036275635.1 Limnobacter sp.
TCTGATTCACGAAGGGTTTCACTCCACTGCATCAATTGCATGATCCTCTGGGCATGCTGACGCTCAAGACCAGCCAGTTGCTTTTGCCTGCGCAGCAGGTAGGTCATCAGGGCAGACACTACCATCATGGTCACCAGGAGCATGCCATGCTCATGCAAGTCCACATGAAGGGTATTCTGCGGGGGCACCATCTCATAATTGAACATCAGCACGGCAAGGCCGCTGAACAGCAGAGAAATGCGCAGTGGCAATACCAGCGAGTACAGGGACGACGCAAGAATAAGCAGCACCGGAGAACTGCTCAGGTTGACCCAGTCAGGCGGAAACTTCAGAAGGAGGATCAGGCCAACCCACAACACCACGCCAGCGGTGCCTGATGTAACCGGGATTGTTTTCATGCGTTTATTGTAACCAGTTACTACCACAAGGCAGTTATCCCTGTTGTTGAATCACTCAGCACGACAGAACATGACAGCAGCCTTTCAGTGGATGGTCTGCAATCTGATGAATCTTTCTGGGGAAACTCAAGAAAATGGAAGCAAAGGCCGTATCCTTGATACAGTCATTCGTGAAGCGAATTACATGACCCCATCAACACGGAATCCATGATCAAGACCAGCCAACACTCAATCATGACGCACTCGCTGCTTTACCTGGTGTTGGGTGCGCTTGGCCTGAGTCTGGCCATCAGCCCGGGCTATTCATCCCCTGTCTTTCCTGCGGCTGGCCTTGCGCTTGCCCTGAGACTCCGGTTTGGCATTCGGGGTGCAGTCGCAGTGTTCATCGGCTCCTTCGTGTTGAACCTCCTGGTTTCAAATCTGAAACCCGGTACATTGCCCAACCAGTTCCTGCTGCCCCTGATGATTGCAATTGGCTCTGCCCTGCAATGCAGCTTGGGCGCCTTTCTGGTGGGAAGGCTGCTGCAGCCGGGATGGGAATACCTGGACAATGAACGCCCGATTTTTCAGCTGATGCTGGTCGGCGGCCTGTTGACATGCCTGTGCAGCGCCACTGTGGGCGTGGGCAGCATGTATTTTCTGGACGTGATTGGAATTGGAGAAGTGCCTTACAGTTGGTGGACCTGGTATGCAGGCGACGTACTGGGAGTCTTCCTGGCAACCCCACTTTTCCTGTTGCTGTTTCAGGCCAGTGAACACCGCGACTGGACGCGCTTTCGCTCGGTGGGTCTTACGCTGGCGATCGCCATCGTGTTTGCGGCTGGCGTGTTCTTCGCAGCCTCGAAATGGGAATCACAAAATTTGGCCGACCAGGTGGCCAAGGAGGGCGAGACCATACAGCGCCTGCTTGAAAGCCGGGTTATCGCCCACCAGGAGATGCTGTCTTCCCTGAACAGGCTCATGGAGGTGAACCCGGACATCAGCCAGAGCCAGTTCGACCAGTTCACCAGGCTCACACTGCAGGAGCAGAATGATGTGTTTGCCCTGAGCTTCAACCTGATTGTCAGTGAGGCAGAGAGAACTGCTTTTGAAGCACACACCGCGAAACTGTTGAACAACCCTGATTTCCAGATTCGACAGAGAGGGCCGGACGGACAGTTGGTAAGGGCAGAAGAAAACCGGATGCATGTGCCAGTGGTCTATATTTCTCCATTGAAGGACAACCAGCAGGCAGTAGGCTTCGACATTTACTCGGACAAGCTTCGCAGGCAGGCCATTCAGCAAAGTCTTGACACAGGCAAGGGCGCCGTGACTGCGCCCATTTACCTGGTGCAGGAGCAGACCAAGCGCACAGGCGTGTTGTTGATGCAGCCGATCTTCGATCGAGGCGTCCGCATGGACGAACAGGCCACAGCACTGGGGTTCGGAGTTGCTGTCATCAAGGTGGATGACATGATACGCATCGCACTGGACAACGAACTGAACAGCGCTCTGGCGCTGCGGGTTGCAGACACCCGGGCCAGCCGCGAACAGGACCTGTTCTTTCAGACGCACAACTGGGAAAACGAGACAGCCAACCAGCAGTACAAGTGGCGCTCCACGATTGCAGTGGCGGACCGGGAATGGCAGATTGAGCTGATGCCCACTGCAGCCTACCTGGAGGAAAACAGGCCCCTGATTGCATGGGGTGTGGGTGTGTTGGGCATGCTGTTTGCTGCGCTGCTGCAGGTCATGTTGCTGGCAGTGTCTGGGCGGACCGAGCTCGTCAAGCGCAAGGTGAGGGAGCAAACCCTGTTCATCCAGGAGCAGAAACAACGACTGGAAGCCACCAGTGAACAGGCCAACGCAGCCAACCTGGCGAAGTCCCGGTTCCTGGCCACCATGAGCCATGAGCTTCGCACGCCGATGAACGGCATTCTTGGAATTGCCAAGCTGATCCAACTGGAATCGGTTACGCCGAAACAGAAGGAAAGGGCAGAAATCATCCTGACCTCCGGGGAAATGCTGCTGAACCTGCTGAACGACATCCTGGATATTTCCAAGATTGAGGCGGGAAAAATAGAAATCCAGGCGCAATTGTTCTCCCCGGAACTGATCCTGAAGGACATCGACCGGCTGTACCAGGCCCAGGCCCATCACAAAGACCTGTCTCTGCAGGCGGAATGGATAGGAACACCGCCAGATGCCTGCATTGGAGACCCGGGAAGGATCAGGCAGATCCTGATCAACCTGGTGTCGAATGCGTTGAAATTCACCCCAAAGGGGCAGGTGCGGGTGACTGGCGAAGTGCTAGAAAGAAAAGAGGACGGCGCGCACAAACTGCGTTTCCAGGTCGAGGACACCGGCATTGGCATTGCCCATAACAAGCTGGGCAATCTGTTCCAGCCTTTTGCACAACTTGATGACTCCTACCAGCGTCGGCATGCCGGCTCTGGCCTGGGCCTGTCAATTGCAAAAAACCTGGCGGAACTGATGGGCGGTGAAGTGGGCGTGAATTCAATGCTGGACAGCGGCTCGCGATTCTGGTTCACGGTGTGGGTCAGGCTGCCCCGCCCGGATGAAGACATCAAGCAATTTGCCAGTCGCGACTCACTGGCACGTGACAATCACATACTCCCGCAGTTCCGTGGCGAGGTATTCGTGGTTGAAGATGACTCAGTCAATCAGACCGTGATCCAGGCCTTTCTGGCCAAGCTTGGGGTGGTTTCAGAACATGCGCCTGACGGAATCTCCGCAGTGAAACGAATCAAGGAGGGCTATCGCCCGGACCTGATCCTGATGGACATCCAGATGCCAGGCCTGGACGGCTATGAAGCCACACGTGAAATTCGGGCGCATGAGCAGGAAAACTCGATTCCCCAGATTCCAATTGTTGCGTTGACTGCTGCTGCATTCCCGGAAGAACGCCAGCGTTGCTTTGAAGCGGGCATGAATGATTTTCTCAGCAAGCCGGTTTCACTCAGCGAACTTGAGCAGGCGATTGGACAATACCTGGAATCAAAGCAAAAAGGGCCTGGGTCGTAAAACCCAAGCCCTTTATTTATTTGGTCGGAATGAGAGGATTCGAACCTCCGACCCCTTGCACCCCATGCAAGTGCGCTACCAGGCTGCGCTACATTCCGAGAAGGCGTGATTATACATGAAAGCTTCAGGCATTCAGGAACTGGCGCAGATTTAGCAATTGTTCTTTCAACACTTCGCGATCAATCAGGATGGGCAATGGCGCATCCCCGGCGGGACCGTTCTTTTCCTGGTCCAGGCGGTTGCGGGCTCCATTGATGGTGAAGCCATGTTCATACAACAGCTCGCGGATCCTGCGAATGAACAGCACTTCATGATGCTGGTAATAGCGCCGGTTTCCCCTTCGTGTAATTGACTTCAGCTGGGTGAATTCCTGTTCCCAATAACGCAGCACGTGGGTTTTTACACCGCACAGCTCGCTGACCTCACCAATCGTGAAATAGCGCTTTGCTGGTATCGGCGGCAAGCTGGCCGTGGGCGGTGCCACATCTGCATGAACGGTTTTCTGCATCGGTTGTCAGGTGCGTATCAGGAAATAACGTGTATAGGTTATTCAACCAGGGCTTTCAGTTTCTGGCTGGGATGAAAGGTTACCACCCGGCGTGCAGCAATTGGGATTTCTTCACCGGTTTTCGGATTTCTGCCTGGACGCTGGGGCTTGTCGCGCAACTGGAAATTTCCAAAACCCGACAGTTTCACTGAATCGCCACCCTCCAGGGTGCTGCGGATTTCATCAAAGAAAGCATCCACGAAATCCTTGGCTTCCCGCTTGTTCAAACCCAGGCTGTCAAACAGCATTTCAGCCAGTTCAGCCTTTGTAAGGGAACCGGATGCCAGGCCGTCCTCAATCAGGTCCAGCCGGTCGGAGCGGGCGCTTGCTTCATTTGATCGGTCGTCGTTCAACACAAATTGATCCACAGTAAGTTCTACCTCTTTTCCCATATTCATCGCAGGCGGGCGGCGCATTTCTGCCCGGCCTGTTCAATCATCTTGCTCAACAAGGGCTCAATCTCGGCATCAGTCAGGCTGCGGTCGGAGGCCTGCAGGGTGAGCCGGAACGCCAAACTTTTCTCATTTAGATTCAGTCCCTTACCTTCCTCTTTCGGGACGAATTCATCGAAAAGAATAACTGATTTCAACCATTCAAGGTTGTCATCCTTCACTTCCATGAGTGCTTTTTTCAGCTGTGCTGCAGCAATTTCCTGCTTGACAACAAAGGCAAGATCCCGAACAACCACCGGCTGCCTGGACACCTCGCGGAAAGCAGGCAACTTGCGTGTATTGAAACCGTCCAGCAGCAATTCAAACACGATTGGCGCCTGTGGCAAATCATACTGATGGGCCAGCTTCGGATGCAGCTCGCCGATAAAGCCGATCACCTGCCGGTTGACCAGCACCTGCGCGCTGCGCCCGGGATGCAGGGCAGGATGCTGCCTGTCGGCCGGGAACACCTCGAAGTCCACTTTGCGACCGTGCAGCAGTTGTTCAACATCGCCCTTCACATCAAAGAAATCAAGTGACCGGTTGTTGCCTGCAGCCCATTGCAACTGGTCCGCAAGACCATAAGCCAGGCCGCCCAACTTCCAGGTCTGGCTGAAACCTGCCACGGTTTGTGCGCCGTCCTGTACCTTGCCATTCTTCTCGAATACGCGGGCCACTTCAAACACCCGCAACCTGTCCACACGGTGGCCCAGGTTGTGTTTCAGTACGCCTGCAAGGCTGCCCACCAGGGTGGACCGCATCACGCTCAGGTGACTGGCAATTGGATTCAAAAGCCGCACCGGATCCGTATTGGCATTGAAGTCGGCCTCCCACTGCTCTGGGGTAAAGCTGTAGCTGACCACTTCCTGGTAACCCAGTGCAGCCACCTGCCTGCGAATGGCATGGCGACTGATCTTGCCTTCCGGCGCTGGCAGCATTTTCAGCTTGCCCTTCGGGGCACGCAGCGGCAGGTTGTCATAGCCCACCACCCGGATGACTTCTTCAATCAGGTCTTCTTCGATTTGAATATCGAAGCGGTAGGTGGGTGGTATGACCACATAACGAACATTGCCGCCCTGCCCTTCCGCACCTTGACCCTCAGTGGTGAACTGAAAACCCAGCTTGGTGAATACATCCTGCACCTGTGCAACCGTGAATGGCATGCCGATCACCATTTCTGCGCGGGCATGGCGCAGGGTTACTGGCTTGCGGGCAGGCAGGTTCAGCACCTGGTCATCCACCGGGCCAGCTTGGCCACCGCAGATTTCAATAATCAGGGCAGTGATGCGTTCCAGGTGTTCAGGAATGGACTGGAAATCAACGCCACGCTCAAAGCGGTGTGAGGCATCGGATGAGAAATTGAATTCACGTGCCCGGCCCACAATCGCATCCGGATGCCAGAAAGCGGCTTCCACAAAAACGTCGGTGGTGGCTTCATTCACTGCCGTGTGGTCGCCCCCCATGATGCCGGCCAATGCCTCTGGACCGTTTGAATCACAGATCACGCCCATGTGCGGCTTCAGCACCACTTCCAT
>DASUDJ010000103.1:0-4540 GCA_036275635.1 Limnobacter sp.
AGAAGATCTGTGCAGTGACTTCTATTTCTGAGTCCAAGAAAGTGAAAGACCTTGATGACGCAGACCTGGAAAAGTTGCGCGATGAAGTGGGCAAATACCTGACTGAAGGCGATCTGCGCCGTGAAGTGACCATGAACATCAAGCGCTTGATGGACCTGGGTTGCTACCGTGGCTTCCGTCATCGCAAGGGTCTGCCTGTTCGTGGTCAGCGTACCCGCACCAACTCCCGTACCCGCAAAGGTCCGAAGCGTGCCGGCATCGCACTGAAGAAATAATCAGGTAATCAAAGGAAGGTTAGCCAAATGGCCAAAGGAACAGCGAATAATCGCGCACGCAAGAAAGTCAAAAAGAATATTTCTGACGGTATTGCGCACGTACACGCCTCATTCAACAACACCATCATCACGATCACAGACCGCCAGGGCAATGCGCTGGCCTGGTCCACATCGGGTGCACAGGGTTTCAAGGGCTCACGCAAGTCCACCCCATTCGCAGCCCAGGTTGCTGCTGAAGTGGCTGGCAAGGCTGCCCAGGAATGCGGTATCAAGACAGTTGAAGTATTGATCAAGGGCCCAGGCCCAGGTCGTGAATCCAGCGTTCGTGCATTGAACGCGCTGGGAATCAAGGTGACAAGCATTTCCGACATCACCCCAATTCCACACAACGGATGTCGTCCTCCCAAGCGTCGTCGCATCTGATTTTTTAAAGACCATTGTTCGTTCATTGTATGGACGGACTGAAGCGATTCACATCGCGTAATGAAAGAGGTTTCAAGTGGCTAGATATACAGGTCCAAAGTGTAAGTTATCCCGTCGTGAAGGCACAGATCTCGGTCTGAAGAGCGCACGTCGCAGTCTCGATTCCAAGTGCAAACTGGATTCCAAGCCAGGTCAGCATGGTCGCACCTCTGGTGCCCGTACCTCTGATTATGGTCAGCAGTTGCGTGAAAAGCAGAAAGTGAAGCGCATGTACGGCATTCTGGAAAAGCAGTTCCGCCGTTACTTTGCAGAAGCCTCCCGTCGCAAGGGCAATACCGGCGAAACCCTGCTTCAGTTGCTGGAGTCCCGCCTGGACAACGTGGTGTACCGCATGGGTTTTGGCTCCACACGCGCCGAAGCCCGTCAGCTGGTTAGCCACAAGGCAATTCTGGTGAACGGCAAGGCTGTGAACATTCCTTCCTACTCAGTGAAGTTGAATGACGTGATTGCTGTTCGTGAAAAGTCCAAGACACAGGCGCGTATTGTTGAATCTGTAACCTTGGCCGAACAGATGGGCTTCCCCCTGTGGGTAAATGTGGATGCAAAGAAGATGGAAGGTTCTTTCAAGAGCATTCCGGATCGTGCAGACCTGTCCCAGGAAATCAACGAAAGTTTGATTGTTGAATTGTACTCACGTTGATCTGAACCCTAGTTTTCCGCTGAACCTCAGCCTTATCGGTGTAACGAGCCGAGGGTATTGAAAAGGATGTTGAATGTTTAATGCAAGTTTGCTGAAGCCACGTATTGTTGAGGTCGAGACAGTCGCCCCCAACAGTGCCAAGGTTGTGATGGAGCCTTTTGAGCGCGGTTATGGCCATACGCTGGGCAATGCCCTGCGTCGTGTACTGCTGTCGTCCATGATCGGCTACGCACCAACCGAAGTGTCGATTGCTGGTGTGGTTCACGAGTATTCCACACTGGATGGCGTGCAGGAAGACGTGGTCGACCTGCTGCTCAACCTGAAAGGAATCGTGTTCAAGCTTGAATCACGTGATGTGGTAACCGTTACCCTGAAGCGTGAAGTGGAAGGCGTGGTGACTGCTGGTGACATCGATCTTCCACACGATGTGGAAATCATCAACCCGGACCACGTGATTGCTCACCTGTCACAAGGTGGCAAGCTTGACATGCAGATCAAGGTCGAGAAAGGTCGTGGCTATGTTCCAGGTTCCGTACGCCGGTTCCCGGACGAGCCCAGCAAGGCGATTGGCCGCATCGTGCTGGATGCCTCATTCAGCCCGGTGAAGCGCGTGTCCTATGCGGTTGAGAGCGCTCGTGTCGAGCAGCGTACCGACCTGGACCGCCTGGTGATGTCGATTGAAACCAATGGTGTTTTGTCACCTGAGGAATCAATCCGCCTGGCCGCGCGTATCCTTGTTGAGCAGTTGTCAGTATTTGCTGCATTGGAAAACACGGCCGAGCCGGAAGTGTCACAGCGTGCGCCACAGGTTGATCCAATCCTGCTTCGCCCGGTTGATGACCTGGAGCTGACAGTGCGTTCAGCAAACTGCCTGAAGGCGGAAAACATTTACTACATTGGCGATCTGATTCAGCGCACTGAAAACGAGCTGCTGAAGACTCCTAACCTGGGTCGCAAGTCACTGAATGAAATCAAGGAGGTGTTGGCCGCACGCGGTTTGACACTCGGTATGAAATTGGAAAACTGGCCGCCCGCCGGCCTTGATAAGCCTTGAGCTTAGCATCCGTTAGATTGAAGGATATATAAAATGCGTCACCGTCATGGATTGCGTAAACTAAACCGCACCAGCAGCCACCGCCTTGCAATGTTCAGAAACATGACCAATGCTTTGCTGCGTCATGAAGTCATCAAGACCACCTTGCCAAAGGCCAAGGAGCTGCGCAAGATTGCCGAGCCCATCATCACCATGGGCAAGTCTCCTACACTGGCGAACAAGCGTCTTGCTTTTTCCCGTCTGCGTGATCGCGAAATGGTGGTCAAGTTGTTCGACGAAATTGGCCCACGCTACGCGACCCGTCCAGGTGGCTACATGCGCGTGCTGAAGTTTGGTTTCCGCAAGGGCGACAATGCGCCAATGGCTCTGGTTGAGTTGGTGGATCGCCCTGAAACTGCAGAAGTAGTGGAAATCGCTGAAGAGCAGGCGTAATTTTCCGCGCTGCTTCCGTTCCTGGCTGAGCCAGGACAGTCCTTTTGAGACCACTGTTTTGTTGATCACTGGGCTGTTGTAGGCAGGTAGCAGCGCAAATCCTCGCCGCTTTGGTTTGATTGTTAAAGGCCGTGTTAGCTTATGCTGATGCGGCTTTTTTCATTCCCGGTTTCATCCAGCAATTTTTTCGATCAGGAGCGGGCAGCTTGGACGGTGTGTCACCCGTATTGAATATCTCCAATGTACGCAAGACCTTTTCCGGCAGGGTGGTGCTGACCGACCTGGATTTCAGCTTGTCTGCAGGGGAATGCGTAGCCCTTCTTGGTCCGAACGGTGCTGGAAAGTCCACCACGATCTCACTCGCGCTTGGCCTGAGCCAGGCAAACAACGGAACGGTTGAACTGCTTGGTCATGATTTGCCAAAGTGGGGCCACCTGGCCAGGAAAGAAGTGGGGGTGGTGCCGCAATATGATGCACTTGACCCAGACTTTACTGTATTCGAAAACCTGCTGATGTTCGGGCGTTACTTTGGTTTGCATGGTGCAGTGCTGAGGGAGCGGGCAGAGGCCCTGCTGCAGTTTGCCCAGTTGACCGGTCGCAGGAATGACCCGGTGGCGGCCTTGTCAGGCGGTATGCGCAGGCGGCTGATGCTGGCGCGCGCCTTGATCAACAAGCCCCGGATACTCTTTCTGGATGAGCCGACAACCGGCCTGGATCCACAAGCCAAGCACGTGATCTGGGACCGCCTGGTGGAACTGAAACGCCAGGGTATGGCCATGCTGCTGACCACCCATTACATGGATGAAGCCCAGCGCCTTGCCGACAGGGTGGCTGTGCTTGATCATGGAAAAATCATGGTGTGCAACAAGCCCCAGGCGTTGATTCGGGAAGTGGTGGGCCATGCGGTTCTGGAGGTGTGGGGAAAAGATGCGACCAGTTTTGTGTCCGGCTTGAACCTGGACGGCAATGGACCGGTCGAGCAACGGGGCGATATCTTCTATTTCCGGAATGAACAGGCCGATCAGGTGCTGGGCATTCTGAAGGAGACAGCAGCTGCACTGGACCTGGACTATATTTACCGGCCGGGCAATCTTGAGGATGTTTTTTTCAGTTTGACAGGCAGGGCGTTGCGGGATGATTGATGTTCATGCAGTAGGGCAGGTGTGGCGCCGCAATTTCATGGTGTGGCGGAAATTGGCTTTTCCTTCGCTCCTGGGCAATGTGGTTGATCCGGTGATGGCGCTGATGGCTTTCGGACTGGGTTTGGGATCCATGCTGCCTGATGTGGGTGGACTGCCTTACCTGAATTACCTGGCTGTTGGCGCGGTCTGCATCAGCGCAATGAATGCACCAACATTCGAGGCCCTGTATTCCGCATTTTCAAGAATGCACACCCAGAAAACCTGGCAGGTGATCATGAATACGCCCGTACGCCTGCATGAGGTGGTGCTGGGGGAGTGTACCTGGGCGGCCACCAAGGGGATGATCAGCACTGGTGCAATGCTGTTGGTGATTGCTGCACTGAGTATTGGCGATCTCCAGTTCTGGCTGCTGTCCTGGCTGGTGCTGGGGCTGGCCTGCCTGATGTTTGCAGGTTTTGGCCTGTGTGTGAATGCGCGTGCGCCCAGCTATGATTTTTTCATGTTCTATTTCACC
>DASUDJ010000104.1:0-11588 GCA_036275635.1 Limnobacter sp.
AGCAGCATCTGCTGCAGAATGAATTTGCGGACCTGGATTGCAAAGGGGCCTCTGTTCACTCGGGGTCTTCCCTGCAGGCCGCATTTCAGAGGGGGTTGAGCTATGCCGTGCTGGGCGCGGTGAAGGAAACCGCTTCCCACCCTGGCCAAGCAGGCCTGGGCTGGACCTGTTTTCAGGACATTGTGGTTCAAGCACGCCTGCCTGTTTATGCAATTGGCGGACTTGGTGAAGAGGATATCAAGGAAGCCCGGCAGCGCGGTGCTCACGGCGTGGCCCTGTTGAGCCGTTTCCCGCAAGCCTGATTCACCCGCTTTTTACAGGTTGCAGAGCCTGATCCTGAAGTTCATTCTGTCAAGGTAGGGGTTGTTCTTGCTGACCCCGTTTGCATTCGGAATATTGAAGCGGATCCACAGCATGTATTTGTTGGCGCTGAATTCCGGCACCACTTCAAGATCGGCCGGCAGGTCGACTCTCAGCAACTGGAAGGCCTTGCCACTCATCTGCTGGGTGTAGTTGCCCTGTTCCGCAGTCACTTCACTCATCTCGCCACTGTGGCGCAGAATTTTCAGGACCAGTTCAATTGCACGGGCCAGGGGGCGCATTGGCTCAAACCAGGTCTCGATATCCAGCCTGCGTGCAGTTGCTGAACGTGATTGCCAACGGTGATAACCCGGCAGGTCAAATTCGCACACGCCGCCCGGAATGGTGCAGCGGCTGCGGATGATCATCAGGAATTCATTGTCGCGCAGGTGGTAGCCCAGTCGTCCGTTGCACTGGTTCAGCTGGGTGGATGCATGGTCAATGCTTGCAAGTGTTTCCTCCAGCATGGCCTGTTCAACCCCAGGGTGTCCACGAAACTGCGCCAGGGAAGCCTGCTGGCGATCCAGTTCCTGCAGCAGGTCACTTTTCAGGTCAGCCCGCGAGCCCACCTCGATGATTTCGAACAGGGTCAGCAGGGCGGTGTGGTGATCAAGCCGGTGGTCTTGCCTCAGGAAAAATTCGAACTTGGCGAACAGGTCTTCAAGCCGCAACAGGGTGCGAATTCTCTCATTGAGTGGAAATTCGTAGGTAGTGATTGAAGTGACCTGTGGAGCGGCCTGCTGTTCGTCTATAACTTGAGTCACCGAATCATCGCAATCAGAAGAAAAGTCATGTGTGATTGTGGCTTACCTGTGGTTTTCATGCAAATCCGAATTTCATTTTTGCACCTTTTTTATTAATTTCTGGTGCAAAAGGTCGATTTTTGACAGAAGTTCAGGTAAGTCGCCGGTGTTCTCGATAACGAGGGTGGCACCCGCCAGTCTCGTGCTTCTGTCAGCCTGGCTGCTGATTACTGCCTGCACCTGGCTTTCAGGCCAGCCATTGCGCTGCATCACCCGCTGAACCTGCTGCTCGACAGGGCAATCCACCACCACGATTTCATCCATCCAGTCTTTCCAGCCCCCTTTTTCGAAAAGCAATGGGACAACCAGCACGAAGTAAAGGGCTGCGCCTGAATCAAGCTGGGCCTGGACCAACTTGCGGATCAGTGGATGGAGTATTTTCTCCAGCACGGTGCGCTGTTGCGGATCAGCGAACACCAGGGAGCGCACATGGTCGCGGTTCATGCTGCCGTCGGAGTTCACTGCAGCCTCTCCGAAAGCCTGCCGTATTTCATCCATGGCCAGGCCGCCAGCCTGGGTGAGGCTGTGTGCAATCTGGTCTGTGTCGACAATGGTTGCACCCAGTGCCTTCAAGCGGTCAGACACGGCGGTCTTGCCCGATCCGATTCCACCCGTCAGGCCGACAATCATTTCAGAAGGCTTTTTCAGTTCAGTGTTCATCAGCAGTCAGAACCAGCGGGTCAGGTCAAAGCCTGCCATCCAGGCCAGCGCACCCATCACGAGGCAGGGGCCGAAAGGAAAGGCATCGGTTTTCTTTTTGCCCCGGATTGTCTGAATGATCAAACCAAACACAATCCCGGAGACAGATGCGAACAGCACCACGCTGAACAGTGACACTGCACCCAGCCAGGCTCCAATCGCGGCCAGCAGCTTGAAGTCGCCATACCCCATGCCTTCCTTGCCGGTGGCCAGTTTGAACAGCTGGTAGATCAGCCACAGCACAACATAACCCAGGGCCGCACCACCCACTGCACTGGCCAGTGCAGTGTAGCCAGTGAACAGGTTGAACAGCAGCCCTGCCCACAGCAGAGGCAGGGTAATGCTGTCCGGCAAAAGGTAGGTGTCCAGGTCAATCACCGCCAGCACAAGCAGGCTTGCGGTAAAGCCCATCAGGCCAAAGGCCACTGCACCCGGTGGGTTGACCCAGGCAATGGCGGCAAAAAGTCCGCCACTCAGCATTTCAACAATCGGGTACCGCCATGAAATCGGGCTGGCGCAATGTCCGCAGCGGCCCCGCAGCAGCAGGAATGAAATCACGGGAATGTTCTGCCAGGGCTTCAGCCGGGTCTTGCAGGCTGGGCAATGGGAGGCGGGAACAAGCAGGTTGAACCTCGGAAGGTTTTCCGGCTCTTTGCCCTGGGCTTCGGCCAGGTCAGCATCCCAGGCGTGTTGCATCATGACGGGCAAACGGAATGCCACCACATTCAGGAATGACCCGATGCACAGGCCAAGCAGGCTGCTGAGCAACATCCACTGCTCGGGTTGCAAGCCACCAAGGTGAATCAAACTATGCCTCCCATGTTGAAAATCGGCATGTACATGCCCACGATCAGCACCCCCACCAACACGCCGATGATGCACATGATCAAGGGTTCCATCACGGTAGACAGTGTATCCACCTTGTCATCCAGGTTGAGTTCATACTGGTTTGCAAGTCGCTCCAGCATTGAATCCATGCGGCCCGATTCCTCTCCGATGCGGATCATCTGTACTGTTTCGGCAGGAAAAAGACTGCTGCTTTCCATGCTGTCGGATACCCGTGCACCAGAAGCCACAGCCTGCCGCACATCAAGCAAGGCTTCCTGGTAACAGCTTGTTTTTGCCACACTGGCCACTGACTCCAGTGCAGAGGTAATGGGTACACCCGATGCACTGAGCGTTGCAAAGGTGCGGGTCCAGCGGGCATGTACGGCTGTTTTCATCAGATCTCCCACGAAAGGGGTTCTCAACAGCAGCATGTCCATCGTGTTGCGAGCTTTCTGGTTTCGCCTGTAGACCTGGACCAGGCTGTACCCACCCAGTCCCAATGCGGCGCACAACATCAGGCCGTATTCCTGCAGGAAATCGGATGTACCCAGAAGCATCAGGGTCAGCATGGGCAGTTCCGCCTCAAACTGTGCATAGATGGTCTTGAAAGAGGGCAACACGAACAGCAGCATCCCGACGCTCACTGCGATTGCCACCAGCACCACGATGGCGGGATAGACCATCGCCTTTCGCACTTTCTGGCGTATGCGCAGGGTTTTCTCGACATGGGTGGCCAACCGGGCCAGTGCCGAATCCAGTTCACCTGCATTTTCCCCGGCTGCCAGGGTGTTGCAGAACAGGTTGTCAAAGCAGCGCGGGTGTTTGCGCATGGAATCGCTGAGTTTCAATCCGCTTTCCACATCGGCATGGATGGCACGAACCACGGTCTGCATTGCCCGCTTGGCATTGCTGTTCATGCCGCCGGCGATCAGGCCCAGGCTTTGGCCCAGAGGCACTCCTGACTGGATCATCACAGCCAGCTGGCGGACGAAGGCAGCCACGGCCACCAGCTTGATGCGTGGTCCGCTGCGAATCCTTGCCCTTTTCAGTGAGCTGACTTTTACCCCCTGCCTGGCCAGTTGATACCGCGCGTGCTCGACTGATTTTGCGCGAATCTCGCCCGACCGGGCTTTTCCCTTGCTGCCTTTCGGTTTTTCACTCCAGAAATACAACAGGTGGCCGGTGGCGGGTTTGTCTTTCAGGTTGGCATTCATGGCGCGTGCTCGCAAGCAGTTGATCGGCTTCGATTAATCGGCTTTTGTCGCGCTCAGAATTTCCTCGATGCTGGTGATGCCGGCCCTGATTTTCGCTATTCCAGACTCACTCATGCTCGCCACTCCTTCCTGCCTGGCCAGCCTTTCCATGTCCAGCGCCGACGCACCTGAAATGATCAGTTCCTGCATGGCCTCGGACACAGGCAGCACTTCATAGATCCCCGTGCGACCCGAGTATCCTGTGCCATTGCATGCATCACAGCCAACCGCGCAGAAGGGGGTCCACTCCTCCTGGGGGAGTTCGCTGACCAGGCCTGAGCCCAGTAGCGCCTGCAGTCCCTGTGGATGGGGTGACTTGCAGCTGCACAGTTTACGCACCAGGCGCTGAGCAATGATCAGGCTGATGGACGAAGCAATGTTGAAGGCCTCGACTCCCATATTCTTAAGGCGGATGATGGAGGACACCGCATCATTCGTGTGAAGGGTCGACAGCACCTTGTGACCGGTCTGGGATGCCTTGATTGAAATGTCTGCGGTTTCAAGGTCGCGGATTTCACCCACCATGATCACATCCGGGTCCTGTCGCAACAGGGCCCTCAGGGCCTTGGCGAAGGTCAGGCCGATCCGTTCATTGATGTTCACCTGGTTGATGCCGGGCAGGTTGATCTCAGCCGGGTCTTCCACAGTGCTGATGTTGATTGATTCATGGTTCAGCATCTGCAGAAAGGTGTAAAGCGACACGGTCTTTCCACTGCCCGTTGGCCCGGTGACCAGGATCATGCCATGGGGTTTCGCAAGCGCCTTTTCTGCGGCTGCCCTTTGCCTGGTCTCCATTCCGAGTTGATCCAGTTTCAGAAGGGACTTGCTGGAATCCAGCAGGCGCATCACGATTTTTTCACCGAACAAGGTGGGAAGGGTACTGACGCGGAAATCCACTGTGCGTTCATCCGCACCCAGGGTCAGCCGGATTCGGCCATCCTGCGGGATGCGGGTTTCGGTGGTGTTCAACCGGCTCATGATCTTGATGCGGGCCGCAATTTTTGATTTTGCTGCCAGCGGGGGTTGGGATGTTTCCTGCAGCACACCATCAATGCGGAATCGGACCCGGTAACTTTTCTCGTAGGGCTCGAAATGAATGTCAGAGGCCCCTTTTTTCAGTGCATCGCCGAGCACCCGCTGAACAAACCTGACAATGGGCGCGTCATCCACATCTGGCGCTGTTTCCTCCACTCCCGGGCCGGATTCAGATTCCACCTCCGTCATCAGGCCATCATCCATTCCGCCCGAAGGGTCGTTCTTTTCAACCCGGTTGCGCAGCTTGTCGTATTCCACCACCACCGGCTCAACCTGCAGCTGGGTGCGGAATTTCAATTGCTGGATGGTGCTGAGGTCGGTCGGATCAGCCAGTGCCACGCTGAGTACGCCTTGCCTCCGGTGCAATACCATGGCCTCCAGTCCCTTTTCCGCCTGGAGCAGTTCGCTGTCCAGGCTTTCCCGTGTGTCGTCGAACTGGTTCAGGTCGAGCAGGGGGTAACCGAAATGCTGGGCCACGCTGGCGGCAAGTTGTTCCGCCGTCACCAGGCCCCGGCTGACAATCCATTCCGCAACCGATTTCCCGGTAATTTCCTCGGTCATCAACTGGTCCAGCTGCGCAGAGTCGAGGAGGCCTTTGGCGGTCAATGCCCGCACCAGGCCTGAGCTTTTGATGACTGCGCTGGTGATGCTCATGGGTCGAGGTCCTTCTGTATCAGCTGGATTGGTTCCTGTTCGAACCACTATGCATATGCACTATGTACTTTTCAATCACCTAGGTGGATGTTCATGGCCGGTTGCCCAAGGCGCGCCATGCCCTCCTTGTCCGCTTCAGTTTGTCCGGTTGACAGCCACATCGCACAACAGCCCCAGGGTTTCCTTGTATGGCGAATCTTTCAGGGTCAGAATCCGACCCTTGGCTGAGTTGGCAAGGTCCTGCGCCTTTTTGCGGGTGTAGTCCAGCGAGCCGGACTGTTCGATGCCTTTCATGATGGTGCCAACATCCTGAGTGCCACCGGTGGAAATCGCGCGGCGAATTTCTTCCTGCACAGCCGGAACGCCATGCTGCATCGCATGAATCAGGGGCAGGGTGGGCTTGCCCTCCCGCAGGTCATCCCCGACATTCTTGCCCAGCTCGGCGCTTTCCCCGGCATAGTCAAGCACATCATCAATCAATTGGAAGGCGCTGCCGACTTCGGCTCCGAAGCGGCCCAGGTTGTCAATCGTCTCCGCATTCTGGCCTGTTACAATGCCAGCCAGGCGGCAGGAAGCGTCGAACAGCTTGGCTGTCTTGAAATCAATCACCTGCATGTAGCGCGCCTCGGTCACATCCGGGTCCTTGCAGTTCAGCAACTGCAGCACTTCCCCTTCTGCAATCGTATTGGTTGCTTCTGACAGCACACCCATGACGTCCATCAGGCCGATTTTCACCATCATCTGGAAGGAACGGGAGTACAGGAAGTCGCCCACCAGCACAGCCGCAGAATTGCCGTATTCCGCATTGGCGGTCAGCCGGCCGCGGCGCATGTCCGATTCATCCACCACATCATCATGAAGCAGTGTGGCGGTGTGAATGAACTCGACTATGGCGGCCAGTTCGATGGCCTTGGTCATCTGTTCAGGCGTGGCCTCCAGCGCACGGGCGGTCAGGATGACCAGCGCGGGTCTGAGGCGTTTTCCGCCAGCATTGATGATGTAGTCACTGATTTGGTTGATCAGGCTGACTTCCGAATGCAGGCTGCTGCGGATGACCTGGTCTAGCTGCTGCATGTCCGCCCCGATGGGCAATAACAGGTTTTTCACGCTGGGGGCGGGGGTGGGCATGTAATTCACTGCATGTGATGATGGGTTGGTATTGGTCTTATTGTACTTGAGGGTGTTGGTCAAAGCCGCTGGCGCTTCCCGGAATGGATGCAGTTTGCTCACAAGGCTTTGACAACATTGCATTTTCCGCGCATAATTGCAGGCTATCCGAAATTTTTCGGGTTTGATAATCGTAAGTAGTATTCAAGTTTAAGGGTCAACTATGTACGCGGTCATAAAAACCGGCGGTAAGCAATACAAGGTTGCTGCTGGCGAAAAACTCAAAGTAGAACAGATACCTGCTGACATTGGCCAAGAAATCTCTCTGGATGAAGTGCTTGCCGTAGGTAGCGGTGACACTGTGAAAGTGGGTTCCCCACTGGTTCAAGGGGCTTCGGTCAAGGCAGTTGTTCTGGCACACGGTCGTCACGACAAAGTGAAGATCTTCAAGATGCGTCGTCGCAAGCACTACCAGAAGCGCCAGGGCCATCGTCAGAACTACACTCAAATCCAGATCCAGGCCATCAACGCCTGATAGAGGAGCATGAACCATGGCAAGTAAGAAAGGCGGCGGCTCTACGCGCAACGGACGTGACTCGGAAGCCAAGCGACTGGGTGTGAAGGTGTTTGGCGGCCAGGCAATCAATGCCGGCGGCATCATCATCCGCCAGCGCGGTACACGTTTTCATGCTGGCGACAATGTCGGCATGGGCAAAGATCACACATTGTTCGCACTGACCGATGGTCAGGTGCAGTTCTCAGTCAAAGGCGCCCTGCGTCGCAAAACTGTGAGCGTGGTCAGCGAAGGCTAATTCCTTCGGTCGCACCGCACACCGTGCTTGGTCCAATAGCCCTGCATTGCAGGGCTATTTTCGTTTGTGGACAGGTGCATTGTTTTTTCAAGGCAAACAGACAGCGCCAGCGGCCTGGGCAGGCTGGCGGGTCGCTAGACTCAATTTTCGGAACAAGACATGAAATTCATCGACGAGGCAACAATCGAGGTGTTTGCAGGCAAGGGCGGCAATGGCTCGGGCAGCTTTCGTCGCGAAAAATTCATTCCCAAGGGTGGACCGGACGGTGGTGACGGTGGCAAGGGCGGCAGCGTGTTTGCCGAGGCTGATCGCAACCTGAATACCCTGATTGATTACCGGTTTTCAAAGCAGCATCGCGCAAAAAACGGTGAAAACGGGCGGGGCTCCGATTGTTATGGTGCAGCCGGGCCCGACATTGTTCTGAAAATGCCGGTGGGCACCACGATTGTGAATGCTGAAACTGGCCTTGTCATTGCCGACCTTACAGAGCATGGCCAAAAGGTGCTGATTGCGAAAGGCGGCGATGGCGGCCTTGGCAACATCCATTTCAAAAGCAGTGTGAACAGGGCTCCGCGCCAGTTCACCAAGGGCAAGGATGGTGAATCCGCCCGCTACCGGCTGGAACTGAAGGTGCTGGCCGATGTGGGCCTGCTGGGCATGCCGAATGCCGGCAAATCCACCCTGATCGCTGCTGTATCGAATGCCCGCCCGAAAATTGCGGATTATCCTTTTACAACCCTGCACCCCAACCTGGGCGTGGTACGAATTGGCCATGCCCAAAGCTTCGTGATTGCCGACGTGCCCGGTCTGATCGAAGGTGCAGCAGAAGGTGCGGGCCTGGGTCACCAGTTCCTGAAACACCTGAGCAGGACCCGCGTGCTGTTGCATCTTGTTGACCTGGCCCCGTTTGATGAAAATGTGGATCCGGTTCATGAAGCCGCGGCCATCGTGGAAGAACTGCGCAAGTATGATGAAGACCTGTGGGCCAAGCCCCGCTGGCTGGTGCTGAACAAGATTGACATGATCGCCGAAGAAGACCGCAAGGCGAAGATTGATGACTTCGTGAAGCGGTATCGCAAGAAAACCGGCTGGGAAGGACAAGTGCACCCGATTTCAAGCCTGACCGGCGAAAACACGGCCAACCTGATGCGATCCGTGTACGAAAACCTCGTGCAGCAGATGCAGGTGGAGTTTCCGCCTGAACCGGATGCCCGTTTCCGCGAAGGCGCAGGTACACTCATCAATCCTCAAGAAACTGGCAAAGATCAGGAGTAAGTTGTGTCGGACAAGTCTTTGGCGAATGCGTCTCTGGCGAATCAGCGCGTGGTGGTCAAGGTTGGCAGTTCCCTGGTGACCAAGGGTGGAAAAGGTGTGGACATGGAGTCCATCCGTTCCTGGGCTGCCCAGATTTCGGAACTGATCAACCAGGGCTGTGAAGTCGTGCTGGTGTCCTCTGGTGCAATTGCAGAGGGCCTGAAACGCCTGAAGTGGGCCAAGCGTCCCAAGGAAATCCATGAACTTCAGGCTGCCGCTGCTGTAGGCCAGATGGGCCTGGTACACGCCTATGAAATCGGCTTTGCAGAGCATGGCCTGGTGTGTGCCCAGGTGCTGTTGACCCATGCAGACCTGGCTGACCGCGAGCGTTATCTGAATGCCCGTTCCACCCTGTATTCATTGCTGGGCCACAAGGTGGTGCCCATCATCAATGAAAACGACACCGTGGTGACGGATGAAATCCGTTTCGGTGACAACGACACCCTGGGTGCGCTGGTGACCAACCTGGTGGAAGCCGACACGCTGATCATCCTCACTGACCAGGTGGGCTTGTACAGTGCCGACCCGCGCAAAAACCCGGATGCGAAATTCATCGCAGAGGAAACTGCAGGCAACCCGGAACTCGAAAAAATGGCCGGTGGTGCAGGCAGCAGTGTGGGCACTGGCGGCATGATCACCAAGATACTGGCGGCAAAGCGTGCAGCCCGCAGTGGCGCCGCCACCGTGATTGCCAGCGGCCATGAACCCAATGTGCTGGTTCGCCTGATGAAGGGTGAGTCGGTGGGTACCTATCTGAAAGCACCACTGGGTCGACTTGCTGCGCGCAAGCAGTGGATGGCAGACCACCTGAAACTGAAGGGTTCACTGCTGCTGGATGCGGGTGCAGCCGAGGCCCTGCGGGCAAAAAAAGGCAGCCTGCTTTCAATTGGCGTGACCGCTTGCCAAGGTAACTTCCAGCGTGGTGATGTGGTGGCCTGCCTAAGCCCTGATGGCGAAGAGGTGGCCCGTGGCCTGGTCAATTACTCGGCCGCAGAAGTCAAAAAAATTGCAAGGCAGCCCACCAGCGCGATAGAGTCCATCCTGGGTTACCTGGACGAGCCGGAGCTGATACACCGCGACAACATGGTGGTGCTGGGCTGAATTCGAACAATTGAAGAAGGAGTGAAAGGATGGAACTCTCGGTCTGGAAAAACAGCGGGCAGTTCTTTGACTGGAAAGGTCACTCCATTTTCTTTCAGGATACGGCAGGAACTGGCCAGCCTTCAGCAGGCATGCCAGTCCTTCTGTTGATTCACGGCTTCCCCACCTCCAGTTACGACTTTCACCTCATTTGGCCTGAACTGGCAAAAACCCACAGGCTGATTGCCTTTGACATGCTGGGCTATGGCTATTCCAGCAAACCTTCCACCTGGCAACACTCGATATTCAACCAGGCTGACATCGCCGGGGCACTGCTCAGGCACAAGGGAATTTCGAGGTGCGCCTTGATTACCCATGATGTTGGCGACACAGTGGGGCAGGAAATCCTGGCCCGGCATGCAGAGGGCCAGTTGGGTTTCGAAATAGAACAGGTGGTCATGCTGAACGGTGGCCTGTTTCCCGAAACCCACCGGGCCATTCTTGCCCAAAAGCTTTTGCTCAGTCGATTGGGTTTTCTGTTCACCCGCCTGATGAAAAAATCGAAGTTAAGGGCCAGCCTTCGAAAGGTGTGCTCTGCAGGCTTGAGCGAAGGGGACATTGATGCAGCCTGGGAATTGATGCAACACGGGCAGGGCAACCTGAAAATGCACCTGCTGATCCAATACATGCGCGAGCGGCGCGAAAACCGCGACCGTTGGGTGCAGGCGCTTCAAAAGGCCAGCATGCCGTTCACCTTGATTGATGGTGTGGAAGATCCGATTTCCGGCGAGCACATGGTGCAGCGGTTTGAGGAACTGGTGCCGGGCAAGAAAACTGTTCGCCTTGAAGGCCTGGGTCACTATCCGCATCTTGAGGATTCCGGCCGCACTCTTGCCGCCTTGAAACCATTTCTTGAGCCTTAACCTCACCCGGATTAACTCGAATTTGCGTATTTTGCCCTGAGTTTATTCAGTTGTTACGCTCTGGCTTTTTCGCGGGGCAAGCATGGTCTACGAGGTTGACTACGCATTTCTTTCGAAACTTGAAGGTGGCTGCAAAACCGGTGGTTACGCACCTGGACTGGAGAAAAGTAAAAGTGGCGTCACGATCGCAACTGGTTTTGATCTCGGTGCCAGAAATGAGAATGACCTGCGAAGGCTGGGTATCCAGGGGCCACTACTGAAAAAACTGCAGCCCTATCTTGGGCTGAAGCGGAATGAGGCAGCTGCGAAACTTGAACAAATTCCCCTTGGTATTTCTGCGGTGGAATGTCTGCAAATTGATCAAGTGGTTAAAACCCATCATCTGACGCAACTCGCTGCGCGGTAAAACAGCGCAATTTCTGATTCAGCTACGAAATTTGAGGATCTGGAACCTATGTTTCAGACTGTCATTACCTCAATGTCCTTCCAGTATGGTCTGGAACTGTCTCGATCCACACCGAAATTCTGGGCTTCTGTGGTCTCTCAAGACCGGGCGCAGGCAGTCAGATTACTTCGTGACTTCGGTGATGCTTACTCCACAAGAAGAAACAAGGAAGCGGATTTGATGGAGAAGGCAATTTGAAAAGTTTCTTTCTGCTTTTTCTCATTACTCTCGCTGGTTGCAGAGTCGACGATGTTTCAGAAAGCCAGTATTTCTGG
>DASUDJ010000105.1:0-5739 GCA_036275635.1 Limnobacter sp.
GGAGACCTATTGTCATGCAGCACGACCCCATCGTGATCGTATCCGCCGCCCGCACACCCATGGGCGGCTTCCAGGGCAGCCTGGCCAGCTTCACCGCCAGCGAACTGGGCGCACACGCCATACAACAGGCCATACTACGGGCTGGCCACCCCACCCTGTCTGAAAAAGTGGATGAAGTCATCATGGGTTGCGTGTTGCCAGCAGGCCAGGGCCAGGCACCGGCCCGACAGGCAGCATTGACTGCGGGTTTGCCGCTGGGCAGCGCCTGCACAACCATCAACAAGATGTGTGGCTCCGGCATGAAAGCCATCATGATGGCCCACGACAGCCTGTTGGCGGGTAGTTCTGAAGTGGCAGTGGCAGGTGGCATGGAAAGCATGAGCAATGCACCCTACCTGCTGCCAAAGGCGCGGGGCGGCATGCGCATGGGCCATGGCCAGGTGATGGACCACATGTTCCTTGATGGACTTGAAGACGCCTATGACAAGGGCCGGCTGATGGGCACCTTTGCTGAAGAATGTGCAGACCAGTACCGCTTCACCCGACAAGCGCAGGATGAATTCGCAATCCGTTCGCTGCAGCGCGCACGACAAGCCACGGAAGACGGCAGCTTCCAGTGGGAAATTGCACCGATCGAGGTGACTGGCCGGAAAGGCAGCGAGCTGGTCAGCATGGATGAACAGCCCATGAAAGCCGACCCGGCGAAAGTTCCGACACTGAAACCCGCTTTCAGGAAAGATGGCGGTACTGTAACCGCAGCCAACAGCTCCTCCATTTCAGATGGTGCGGCCGCACTGGTGATGATGAAGGAAAGCCAGGCAAAAGCCTTGGGTATTCAGCCACTTGCAAGAATTCTTGGCCACAGCACCCATGCGCAGAAGCCCAGCCTGTTTACCACTGCACCGGTTGGTGCGTTACAACGCCTGTTTCATAAAACAGGCCTGACTGCAGACAAAGCAGACCTGTTTGAAATCAATGAGGCCTTTGCCGTGGTCACCATGGCGGCCATGGCTGACTTGAACCTGCCTGCTGACAAGGTGAACATCCACGGCGGTGCCTGTGCATTGGGCCATCCAATTGGAGCCAGTGGTGCACGCATTGTCTGCACGCTGATGGGTGCGCTGAGAAAAACCGGTGGAACAATTGGCGTGGCCAGCCTGTGCATCGGCGGAGGGGAAGCCACGGCCCTGGCCATTGAAATGATCTGAACAAGAACAAGAGAGACACCAAAATTGATGGAAAGTGTTGTTTACTTCTTGCTGGCCGCTGCGCTGGCTGTGCCCCTGTTCAAAAGGCTTGGGCTGGGCGCAATCCTGGGCTACCTGGTGGCAGGCGTGGTCATCGGTCCAACCGTACTGGGGCTGATTGCCGACCCGGAAAAAGTGCTTCACTTCTCGGAAATCGGTGTCATTCTCCTGCTGTTTGTCATCGGGCTTGAACTGGAGCCCGCCAAGCTGTGGGCCATGCGCACGCAGGTACTGCTGTTGGGCACTGGCCAGCTAATATTCACAGCGGGAATCATTTACAGCATTCTCGCATTCCTGTTTGAAATGAAAAGCGGTGCTGCACTGGTCATTGCGCTGGCGCTGGCCCTGTCCTCCACCGCATTCGCAATCCAGCTGATGGCTGACAAGGGCATTCTGGGCAATGAAGATGGTCGGCGTGGCTTTTCAATCCTGCTGTTCCAGGACCTGGCCGTGGTTCCCATCCTGTTCGTGGTGCAGGCACTGGCCCCTGTTGAGCCAGATACCGATCCTGGCCAATGGTGGCTGGCACCACTCGCGGTGTTTGCCCTGATTGTCTCTGCCCGCTATTTGATCAATCCAGCCCTGCAACTTCTGTCCCGGTATGGTGGCCGGGAAATCATGACCGTGGTGGCCCTGCTGATTGTGCTTGGCTCGGCAGTGCTGATGGAACATGCCAACCTGTCCATGGGCCTGGGGGCGTTCATGGCTGGCATGATGCTGGCCAACTCCTCTTTCCGCCACCAGCTTGAAGCAGACGTGGAGCCCTTCAAGGGTTTGAGTCTTGGCCTGTTTTTCATTTCGATTGGCATGACGCTGGATTTCAACCTGCTGGTGCAGTCGCCACTCACCATCGTCTTTGGCACACTGGGCCTGATGGCATTGAAGGCAGTGGTCATCATCGGCCTGGTGATGATGGCAGGGGTGCCCTTCCCGCGTGGCCTGATGCTGGGCCTGATGCTGTGCCAGGGCGGTGAATTCGGCTTCGTGATCATGGCGCAGGCCATGGAACTGAAATTGCTGGGCGAAGGCACCGCAGGCCTGGTGAACATGATGATCGGCCTGTCCATGGCGTTCACTGCACCTGCCGTGATCTGGTTTGACCGATTCACCGACAAGCAGATGGCCAAGGCACCTGAAAATCTCCAGAAATTCGACTCGCAGGAATCCGAAGCGCTGATCCTGGGTTTTGGCCGGTTTGGACAGGTGACCGGGCGCATCCTGGCAGCCAACCACATCCACTTCACTGCGCTGGACAAAAACGCAGAGCACATCGAGTTCGTGAAAAAATTCGGTAACCAGGTTTATTTTGGTGATGCCTCACGTGGCGAAGTGCTGGAAGCGGCTGGCATCGCCCGCGTGCGGATCGTGGTCGTGGCAGTGGATGATCCGAAAACAGGCCGGGCAATTGTTGAGTACATCGTCCAGAATCATCCAAAAATCAAGGTGATCGCCCGGGCCCACAATCGAAACGACTACCTTGCCCTGAAAGCGGCAGGCGCCCATTCCGTCATTCGTGAACTGTTTGCAGGTGCGCTGGAAGCCGCCACTGAAGTGCTGCATGCCCTGGGCTACAGCGACGGTCAGGCCATGCAGAAAGCGGAAATATTCCGGCAACATGATGAAGGCCTGCTGAACAAGCAGGCCAAGGTCATGGGCGACACAGAGAAAGTCATTGAGATCGGCCTGCAGGGCCGGGAAGAACTGGAAGCGATTTTCCAGCAGGACAAGAGCGTGGCAAGCAGAAGTTGATATGGCAATCATAGAATTTTTCAGGGAAATCGAACCCGCGGCTGAACAGGTTTTTCATTTTCTGGAAGGCCGACTGGGCAGGCTGATCCTCACCATCGGCATGTTGATGCTGGCTGCGGCCATCAGCCGCCTGATGCATTGGCGGCTGTTGCGTGAAAGCAGCGGAAGCACACCCCAAACAGGCAATGTGCGCGCCACCTGGGTGCGCCGGAAAAACATTGTCTGGGTCACTGCAGTGCTGCTGATTGTCGCCATGTGGTCGAATCAGATCACGGGTTTCCTGATTTCACTGGCGGCAATTGGCGGCGCGTTACTGATTGTCAGCAAGGAGTTCATCCTGTGCCTGTGGGGTGCCCTGATCATTTCCCTGAACAAGACCCTGAAAATAGGCAGCACGATTGAAATCGGGCCCTTCACTGGCCAACTGGTGAACACCGGTTTCGTGACATTCGAAATGGCCGAGATCGGTCCTTCCAAGAAGCAGACAGGTCGTCTGCTGTCGTTGCCCAACAGCCTGGTGTTCACGCAGGCCATCAGGAACCTGTCCGTGTATGGCGCATATGGCATTCACCTGATCGACTTCAATTTTGACCGTTTCGTGAAAATACAGGTGGCTGAGACACTGGCGCTACGCCTCGCCAACGAGGCAGGCAAGCACTGGATTGATGAAGCAGAACACCACTTCTCGGCAGTGGAACGGGATAATTTTGTAGACCTTCCGAAAGCTCGACCAGAGGTATTCTGGGCCAGCATTGACGAGAAGTGCCTGCGGATGACCCTGCGGTTTGCCTGCCCCCTGAGCCGGCGGGGTCAGCTTGAAAAATCAATCGTGAAACGCTTCTGGGTAGAGTATGCAGAACAGGCCGGGCCGCCCGTGATGAACTTGCCGGCAGCCATCAATACAACAACCACAATCGGAGACAGAGAACCATGAATAAAAAGGAATTTGACCTGGTCGTATTTGGTGCCACCAGTTTTGTTGGGCAAATCCTGGTGAATTACCTGTGGCAACAGTACGGCCTGCAGGGTGGGGTGAAATGGGCCATTGCCGGCCGCGACACGGACAAACTGGCCAAGCTGAAAAAAGGCCTTGGCGAACAGGCAGCAGACCTGCCGGTCATCAAGGCCAATGCCGGTAATGAGGATGATCTGCTGCAACTGTGTGCCAAAGGCCGGGTAATCGTATCAACCGTGGGGCCTTATGCCCTGTACGGCTCCAGCCTGGTGAAAACATGCGCTGAAACAGGCACCGACTATTGCGACCTGACGGGTGAGGTGCAGTGGATTGAACGCATGATCAATGCACATGAGGCCACCGCGAAGAAAACAGGTGCACGCATCGTGCACTGCTGTGGTTTCGACTCCATTCCCTCCGACCTGGGCGTGATGTTCCTGCAGCAGCAATCGAAAGACAAATTCGGTGAACCCTGTCAGCAAGTCCGCATGCGGGTCAGGAAACTGCGGGGCGAGTTTTCAGGTGGCACCGTGGCCAGCATGATCAACGTCACCCGCGAAGTGGCTGCCGACCGCAGCCTCGCCAAGAAGCTGGCCAACCCCTACCTGATCTCGCCCGAACGCCTTTCCACACGTCAGCCCAATGTGAAGTTTTCGGAATACGACAGCCAGGCGCAAAGCTGGCTTGCGCCATTCGTGATGGCAGGCATCAACACCCGCGTGGTCCATCGCAGCAATGCCCTTCAAGGCTATGAATACGGAAGGGATTTCAAATACGATGAGGCCATGATGACAGGCCCCGGCCTGAAGGGTCGTCTCACTTCCATCGGCCTAGCGGGTGGCATGGCTGGTTTCCTTGTGGGCGCAGCACTGCCACCCACGCGATGGGCACTGGAAAAATTCGTGGTACCAAAACCAGGTGAAGGCCCCAGCCCGGAATCACAGCGCAAGGGTTCCTACGACCTGCGTTTCTACGGGTACACCGGCAAGGGAGAGCAACTGGTGGCCCGGGTGACTGGCGACATGGATCCTGGTTACGGATCCACCGCAAAAATGCTGGGCGAAGCGGCAGTCTGCCTTGCGCTGGACATGGATAAAAAAGCGGGTGGCTTCTGGACTCCAGCTTCTCTCATGGGACAGAAATTGCTGCCTCGCCTGCGGCAAAATGCAGGGCTGACATTCGATCTTGTGCAGGCCTGAACCGCTTCTTGACGCATGAAAATGAATTCATCAACCTGACCCGATAAATAAGGCAAAACAACGGGTGAACCGCTTGTATTGATAATCATTATCATTTAGGATTGATTATCAATTGCAGAACAGGGAGATATTCATGCAGCACAACAACTGCACCACCCAGCTTGGGCAATGGCTGGCCGGCAGCGAAAACGGGGCAGTGTATTACTGCCCCGAAACCCACGTGGTAGCCCTTTGCCTTCACTATATGACCCTGCGATTTGATGCCGCAGCCTTTCGGGAACTGCTGGGCATGATGGGCTTTGCCCAGTCAGAAATTCAGCGCATCAAACAGGCTCTGGATCATCCGGCCCAACAGGGCCTCGGCCCGACACATGCGGGCGGCTCACTGCATTAACGCGTGCAATAACTTAATCGGGGTTGCAATATGAAAGCTGCTACCTGCATCAACAAATCGCTGGACAACCTGCTGTCGGAAAACGATGCATTGTGCCGGCAATTGGCCAAGCTTCAGGAAAGGGCCAGTGAACTGATTCAAAAGCGCTCGGCCGAAGTGGAGCAACTGACCACCGTGGTTGAATTCCTGAGTTCC
>DASUDJ010000106.1:0-3895 GCA_036275635.1 Limnobacter sp.
CCAGTTTTTTGCCCAGCTTTTGCGCCAGGTCATTTCCTTCTTGCAGACGGTGCAAGGCTTGGAAGGCAGGTAGGATTTGTTGCCCTTGAAATCACCATTCAAGCTGCCGGTCCTGGACTGCCCCCTGCCCATGATGCGACTTATTGCTGAATGAATTTGTTGCGCAGTCGCCAATCGGCAATCGACTCGGAAATCGAGTCAAGACTGGGCAGCAGGAGAAAATCATCAGAGGGCTTTTTGCGCAGGGCCGTGGACGCGCCGCCACACCAGATTTCAACTGATGGGGGCAACTTTTCACGCAATTCAGCAACCGCTTCCAGCACGGAGGGGGAGCTTTGGATCACCGAGAAAGACAAGGCCACGATGTTGATGTTCTGCGCCCGTGCAGCCAGCACGATGTCGTAGATCGGGGTCTGGGTACCCAGGGAAACACACTGTGCACCTTCCATCGAGAAGATGCATTCCGCCATCAGCAATCCCAGGCCGTGCAGTTCATTTGGAAGGGTTGTGAGAAGTACGCGGGGACCTTTGCGGGTGGAAGGAATGGTATTCAGGGAGTTGCGCAACACCACCTGGATGGTTTCAGTGTAAATATGCTCTTCGAAAATTTCGAAGTAGCCGCGTGCCCAGGCATCGCCCACCATGGCGTTCATCGGTGCCACCACCTCGACCACGAACCTGCGCAGGCCCATGGTGAGCGCAAGCCGGGACATGCACTGCCTGAACTCTTCTGCGTCATGGCGCTTGATCAGGTCCATGTAGCCGTTCAACTCGTCCAGGCTGTCGGGTGCTACGTTCATTCGGGAACCGGCGCTGCTGACTTCAGCCAGTTTCACCAGTTCATCAATACTCAGGCCAATGATTTTACCGGGCCGGTGACCGCCATCCAGCAGGCGCTTGATGACCCGCAGTTTCTCAACCTCATGAATCGAATAGATGCGCTCACCAAATGCGTCGCGGCCAGGTTGTGGAAAGTTGTAGCGCTTTTCCCAGACCCGCAGCGTGTCCTTGGGAAGGCCTGTGTCCCTTTCAACAGCGGCAATCGAGAAGGAAGGCTGGCTTAAATCTGCACGATCATTCATGACCCGACCTTGCTGCGATAAAACTTCAACATCTATGTTTTGTCCTAGACAAATTGACTTGCGACCTTGAACGCATAATAATGGAATTGGATGCCTGATTGCCAGTGAAATTAACACATTGGCTTGGGCCTTCCACACATATAGAGACATTCAAGTGGTTATCGAGCATTGTAAAGAGAAGCGTCTGTCTAGTCCAGCCCATCACATTCGCAGGCTGGCAGTCTTTGTTTTATGGACCTTGGGGCTGTTTGCCACCATGCTGATGGGTACAGCCCAGGCTGCGGGAAATGGGTCTGCCAACTCTTCCTCACAGTGCCCTGCCCTGCTGAACCATGATTTCCCCCGTTTGCAGGATGAAAAAAACATATCCCTTTGCAGTTTCAAAGGGCAAGTGTTGCTGGTGGTGAACACGGCCAGCTTCTGCGGGTTCACTGACCAATACAGGGAACTTGAGCAGCTTCAAAGCCAATACAAGGCCAGGGGGTTCAATGTGCTGGGCTTCCCTTCCAATGATTTTGGCAACCAGGAGCCAAAATCAAACAAGGAAATTGCCGCCTTCTGCAACAACACCTTCGGCGTCCAATTTCCGATGTTTTCCAAATCAACAGTGAAAGGGGAAAAGGCCAACCCTTTTTACCGACAACTGGCCCAAGCCACCGGAGAACAACCCGGGTGGAATTTCCACAAATACCTGATCAGTCGAGAGGGCAAAGTACTGAGCACCTTCAAAAGCGGTGTTTCACCCACAAGCCCCGAGATTACCCAGGCAATACGCCGTGCACTCGATGCACATCCAATCACGACGCAGTAACTTATTATTGGAGCGCTTCACGATGAATGCACCGGACGGAATTTTCTTACCAGATGAACAATCACGCGCGGACCTGCGCAATATCGCCATCCAAAGGGTGGGCGTACGTGCCATCAAGCACCCGGTTATCGTGGAAACACTGGAAGGCCCCCAGCCCTCCGTGGCCACGATCGACATGGCCGTGTTCCTGCCCAGCGATGTGAAAGGCACCCACATGTCGCGATTCCTGGAAATCCTGCAAAGCCAGGAAACCGCACTGACGCCTGCCAGCATGAAACAGATGATGCGGGACATGCTGCAACGACTGGATTCCAATGCTGGCACCATCACCATGAAGTTTCCTTACTTCGTACGCAAGGTGGCGCCGGTTTCCGGCGTGGCCAGCCTGCTGGACTATGAAGTGACGCTCGAAGCAGACAACAACGGCAAATCAACTGATGTATTCATCAGCGTGGTAGTGCCGGTGACCAGCCTGTGCCCCTGCTCCAAGAAGATTTCCGAATATGGTGCGCACAACCAGCGCAGCCACATCACCATCCGCGCGCTGGTGGCCGATGGCATCACCGTGGAAGAACTGATCCGCATGGCGGAGGAATCGGCTTCCTGCGAACTGTGGGGCCTTCTGAAACGGCCGGATGAAAAGTATGTGACCGAAAAAGCCTACGACAACCCCAAGTTTGTGGAAGACCTTGTGCGGGATGTGGCCATCCGTCTGCGAGCCAACAAAAAGGTACACGCCTACCGGATTGAAAGTGAGAACTTTGAATCCATCCATAACCATTCTGCAGTCGCCTGGATAGAAGAGGACAAGCGACATTAAAAAACGATTACATTGACCCGCGTGCTGAAAAAGCCCGGGTCAAATGCATCGACGGTAATGAATAACAGGTTAGGATGCTGGGGTCCGTTCTGCTTTTCTAAAAAAACCTGGGTACACATGAATCAAAACTCAAAAGACCACCTGCCAAAAGTGGCAATCGTGGGTGGCGGTATTTCAGGGCTGACAGCAGCCTACACCCTGCGAAACCATGCACACACCACCCTGTTTGAAGCCAATGACTACATTGGCGGCCACACCAACACTGTGGATATCGAGGTGGAAGGCAGGCAGGTTGCGGTGGACACGGGCTTCCTGGTTTACAACGAGCGCACCTATCCGAATTTGATCCGCCTGTTCAAGGAACTGGATGTGACCACGGTTGAATCTGACATGTCGTTCTCTGTCTGCCTTCCGGAACTGAACATCGAATGGGCCGGATCCAACCTGAACACCGTGTTTGCCCAGCGCAGGAACCTGCTGCGGCCACGCTTCATCCGCATGCTGCTGGACATTCTGCGTTTCAACAAGGAAGCCACAGCACTGGTTGCGGATGCCGGCCGGGCCAACCTGTTCCAAAGCAAGGCAAAAATGCACCTGGGCGATTACCTGGTGCAGGAAAAATACAGTGCTGAATTCCGGGACTGGTACCTCATTCCGATGGCGGCAGCCATTTGGTCATGCCCAACCGAGCAGATGCTGGCCTTTCCACTGGCCACCTTCGTGCAGTTCTGCCACAACCATGGCCTGCTGCAGGTGAATGACAGGCCAAAATGGTTCACCGTGAAAAGCGGTGCCCGCAATTACGTGCAGAAAATCCTGCCGCATGTGGATGTGGTCCACAAGGGCACACCTGTGCTGGAAGTGAATGCCGAAGGTGCAAAACCCACCATCCGCACTGCGCACGGCATTGAAGAATTCGACCAAGTGGTTCTGGCCTGCCACAGCGACCAGGCCCTGGCCATGCTGAAAGGCAACAGGCTTCAGCGAGAACAGCTGCAGCACATCAAGTACCAACCGAATGTGGCTTACCTGCACACCGATACCAAGCTGATGCCGAAAACACGCAGCACCTGGTCTTCCTGGAATTACCTCAGTGATGTGCTGAATCCCCAGCCCAGCGTGTCGGTGACCTACTGGAGCAACAAGCTTCAGCCTTTGCCGGTTGAAACACCGATATTCGTG
>DASUDJ010000107.1:0-7103 GCA_036275635.1 Limnobacter sp.
TCATTCGCCTCATTTGAAAGGGTCGTTCTTTGTCATGCTTTGGCAATCGCCTACAGCCAGGTTCTGAACGAGAGTATTTTCCGGTTGACGACTTTGATCAGATCTAACGAAGACGAGGAAACGCTCTTACTTTATGAAGAAATACTCAAGTTCAATGCTGCCGACTATTTCAGCTTCCCCGTTCGTATAGATCGCCATGAATTATTTTCAGTCTGGCAGACTCTTGCTAAACATTACCGATTGAAAGAGCTCTCATGCGAGGTAACCCAACAGTTATCCGATATTGCACAGCTCTTGCGGGCGAAGAATGATCGTCTACTTGCATCTCAAGAAAAAGAACGAGAGAGAATTGCAAACCTGGCCAAAGACCTAGAAAACAAAAGGGACAAAACTCGAGCCTTCAGGCTGACTGTACTTGGATTGGTAATTGCAGCATCCTCGCTTCCATCTTGTACACCGGAACAGTTCGCCAAAGCCAGAGATTCATGGCTTGTGTTTTTTAAAGACAACACGCCTGAAAAGAAAACGGGCAACTAAAAAGCTGATCTCATACGCATGGCCCCACCAATGACCAAGAAGCAGTAATTCGACTTTTAAGAAACAACAGGATCAGCGAATGTCGCTTTCCTTACATTACCTGCATTCTGGACCTGCAAGCCCAATCTGAAACCGGTGGCCCGAGGTAGCAAGTCAATACCAAAAAACCACATTGGGGACATCCAGATGCGCCTGCGACTTGCCTTGACCCTGGGGCTTGCCACCAGCCTGTTGACCGCCTGTCTTTCAGACAACCAGCCCACCAACACCACGGTTGCGCCCAGCGAAAGACCCATGCCTGCTGAGGCTGCACCCCTGTCGCAGTTTTCAATTGCAAATGGTTGCTTCGGCCTTCAGTCCGTCTTCAGCCGACAGTTCATCCAGCCTGCCTCGGCCCGCTACATGGCGGGCTCGGCCACCCAGGCTGAAAGTTTCACGCTGCGCCCCACCGAGTTGGGCAAGTACCTGATTTATGGCAAAGACCGGAACATGATCACGGCTCAGGGCAACACCTTGGCGGCCAGTGCAGAGCCAACTGATGCAGCCGTGTGGAATGCGGTGTTCGACCAGGAAAAAAGCCAGTTCAGTTTCAAGGACTCCGCCGGCCGATTCCTGGCACTGGATGAAACCAGCGGCCTGGGCGTGGTGTCCGCTGCCTCGGACCGCACACGTTTCAAGCTGCTGCCTGCTGGCGATTGTGCTGCTTATCCGGAAATGCCAACTGGCATGGTGGGTACACCCTACCGTGGCAATGGCGAGAACCAGCCCATAATTGGCTTTGCCGATACCCACACGCACATGGGCATGTCCAGTGAAATGTCACTGGCGGGCAACGTGGGCCCTTCCGCAGGCGGTGTGCTGTATGGCGAAGTGGTTCACCGGTTTGGCATTCCGCATGCACTGGGCAGCTGCGAGGCTTTTCATGGCCCCAACGGCATACGCGATGCGAACAACATCCTGGAAACCAATCCAACCGGCACGCATGACACCCAGGGCTGGCCCACCTTCGTGGACTGGCCCCGCCGCAATTTCCTGACACACCAGGTGATGTACCACGCCTGGGTTGAACGGGCCTGGCGTGCGGGCCTTCGCCTGATGGTCAACCATGGCACCAACATTGCCGCCCTGTGCCGAGTGGGTCAAACCTACTCGGGCAAGCCAGAGGCAGACTGCAACGACATGAGCGTGGCCAGCAAGCAGGTGGAATACCTCTACGATGTGCAGGACTATATTGATGCGCAGTTCGGCGGGCCAGGCAAAGGCTGGTATCGAATCGTGAAAAGCCCTGCAGAGGCCCGGCAGGTGGCCAATGAGGGCAAGCTGGCCGTGGTGCTGGGCGTGGAAGTGGCCCAGGTGTTCAACTGCGGTGTGACTTTTTTGCCGGGTGGCGCAGAAATGCGCAAATGCGACCAGGGCCAGATTGATGCAGAAATCGAAAAGCTGTGGGCCCTGGGTGCACGCCATGTGTACCCCTTCCACGACATCGACAGTTCATTGGGCGGTGCAGGCATTTTCAATGGCGACGTGATCAACTTCCTGAATTTCCTGGACACAGGATCTTTCTGGAAAACCACGGAGTGCCGCGCTTTTCCGGCCGATGAACCTTCCGTGCGTGAACCCGGTGCGAACATGACCACTGCCGTACCCAACAGCAGCAGCAACCCGCTCACAAAAATGCTGCTGGAAGCAGTGGGCGGTATTACACCGGTGTACCCTGATGGCAAGCGCTGTAATGCCCGTACAGTGACCGACCTGGGCATGTACGCGCTCACGGCCCTGATGAACAAGGGCTTCGTGATCGACATTGACCATGCCGCCTACCACAGCAAAGACCTGATGCTGGACCTGGCTGAAAGCATGAACCCGCCCTATCCAATGGCTTCCTCCCATGATGCCCATGGAGGGTTGACCAGTGACCAGGCTGTGCGCATGCTGAAACACGGCGGTGTAATCTACCCGTACAAGGGCAACGGCATCAAGCACAAGGAGTTCCTTCAGAAGCTGAAGTTCTGGCGCAACAAGGCCGGCCTGAACAACACGCTGCTGGGCCTGGGCTATGGTGCTGATGCGAATGGATTTGGCGGCCATCCCGGCCCGCGTGGTGGCAACAGCAAACCGGTTCAATACCCGTTCACCCTGTTCCGGGGTGAGGATTGGGGCCCGCGCTACCAGTCACTGCCAGCCATGCAGGTGAACCTGCTGACCGTGCCACAAAGCGGCAAGTTCTGGCACATTGATGAAGTGGGCATGGCCCATTACGGCATGGTGGCCGACTTCGTGGAAGAGGTTCGGCTGGAAGGCGGCAGCGAGGCGCTTGATGCGCTTTACAACAGCGCTGAGGCCTATGTGCGCATGTGGGAAAACGTGTATTACCGCAACAATCCGAAATGACAAGGCATCTTGCATGGCTGGCGCTGTCGGCAGTGCCAGGCCAGGCCTGGGCGCATGCATTCGGTGAACCGGTGCAACTGCCCATGCCCTACGGCCTGTACATTGCAGGCTCGGTGCTGGCACTGGTACTTTCCTTTCTCCTGCTGTCGCTTGCCGGAAAGCGGGTTGATCATGCAAGGCTTCAGATCAGCCTGCCCGTGTTGTCATGGTCGCCCGGGTTTGCGGGAATCACGGCCAGGGCTGCCCAGTCATTCTGGCTGGGTGCATTCCTGTTGTGCATCATCACCGGTCTACTGGGCAGCAACGACAGCCACAGAAACATCAACATGACGTTTTTCTGGATCCTGTTTGCACTCGGCGGCGCCTATGCTGCCCTGCTGATTGGCGACTGGTATAAAAGCCAGCACCCCTGGCACCTGCTTGCACCCCGGCACTGGCAGGGCTTTTTGCATTACCCGCGCTGGCTGGGCCACTGGCCTGCTTTTCTGCAGCTGGTGGTGCTGGTCAGCATTGAGCTGTTCTTTCACAGTTCGCCGCGCAAGCTGGCGCTTCTGCTGATGCTGTATGGCAGCCTTACGCTGCTGGGGATCTGGCTGTTTGGCGCACGGCGCTGGCTGCAACGTGCAGATGTGTTTTACAGTCTCTTTGGAATTTTTGCAGCCTGCGCCCCCCTGAGGGGTGCACGAAGGAGTGGTGGAAAAAGGGTGTGGCAGCTCACCGTGCCTTTTGCAAACCTGAACAAGCTGCGGCTTTATCACCCAGCCCAATGCCTGTTTGTTTTTTTCCTGCTGTCGTCCACCGCCTATGACGGCCTTCGTGAAACCCAGGTGTATTTCAACCTGTTCTGGCAGGACCCTTTCGGTTTGCTCACCCTGGCCTTTGGCGACCACCCCCTGAAAATCTATCCGCAGGTGCGCCCCTGGTTCATCGCCTGGGAATTGTTGCTGCTGCTGGTGTCACCCTTATTTTACCTGGCGCTGTTCGTGATTTTTCTGGTGCTGGGCAGGATGCTGTCGGGCAGTAAGCAAAGTGTTGCGCTGCTGATGCGCATCCATCTGCCCAGCCTGGTGCCCATCGCAGTGGTCTATCACTTCACGCACTACTACACCCTGCTCTTCAGCCAGGGCCTGAAAATCCGCGGCCTGGTGTCAGACCCCTTTGGCTGGGGCTGGAACATCTTTGGCACTGCCATCACCGGGCGAATTCCTTGGCTGCCCGACATGGCGAACATCTGGACCAGCCAGGTGGCGCTGATTTTGCTGGGCCATGTGGCTGCAGTGTGGCTGGCGCATCAGCAAGCGCTGTCATTGGAGAACACGAGGCGCAAGGCTGTTCTGAGCCAACTGCCCATGCTGCTGCTGATGGTGATTTTTACCAGTACAGGACTGTGGGTATTGGCGCAGCCGCTGCAGGGCGCATGAATCTGGACAAGCTGGCAGACAGGCTCAATCAATCATTTTGGACAGCTTCACTGCATGGGCAGCCAGCAGGTACACGTTTTTATACACCGGGGTTTTATAGACCAGCAGGTCATAAACCTTACGCAAATTTCCAGCCGTGTTATGCGTGTAATAAAGCAGCGGGTTGTAGCTGGCCCTGATTTCAATCACTGCATCCACGATGCGTTTCATTTCGAAATCTTCCCGCACATCACTCATCATGCTGAGCGCGAAGATGTCTGAAAATGATTCGCTGGGGCGGCCCGGTTTCAGGAAATCCATGTAGTTGGCATCCGGGCCCAGCTTGTTGAAGCAGTGTGCAATTTCATGCAGGGCCGCGAACTCGTACAACTCTTCAAGAGTAATCACGCCATGTGTCAGGAAAGGCTCCCATTGTGGCCAGGCCTGCTCATTCCGGTTCACGATGACCAGGCATTCACCCTGCCTTGTGAGTGTGGACAGCATTGGGCTGGCCTCTTTGCGCTCAGTAACCACCACCTTGACAGGCAGGTCAAAAAGCGGCGCCAGCTTGCGGGCCACATCCTGTGTCACGCGTTGGACATGACTGATATTCTCGCTGCTTGCAGCCAGTTCCTCCACGATCTGGAAATCTGCTGAAATTGCTGCCAACTGCAGCCTGTCTGCCTGCCCTGCCTGTGCATCCACACCCAGCAACAAACCCAATGCGGCTGCATGAATGCGAAATAACCGCCCCATCCTCAACAGCATGTCATCAGCCTCCAAAACCTTTCAGCAGCACATCAGTCAGGTCATGTAACCCACCCATCGGCTTGCGCTGTGCGGGTGTCAGCCCATCCGTGAAACCCATATCCCGAAAGCGGTCCAGCAGCCTGTCATCCCTTGAAACAATGAACACGGGCACATCCCATGGCGTGGGCTCGCGCGACACACTGCCGGTAGGCTGGTGGTCACCAATCAGCACATACACGGTTTCTCGGGGTTCGGGTTGGCTGAAGTAACCGGTCAGCCAGGTGTGGGTGTAATTGATACTGCGCAGGTAGTCGGGCTTCATGTATTCCCAGCTCACGGGTTCTGCCTGTGCACGGGCTGCCTCAGCTGCATCGAATGGCTGCTCTCCCAACAGGCGCTTCCAGTCAGGTTGGTAAGGTGGTATCTGGTGAAATGGAAAGTGGCTGCTGATGGTCGGGAAAAACATGAACCGGGGCTTGGCGGAAGCATCACGTGGATACAACTGCTCAATCCGCGCTGCCGCATACTGATCGGGAATTTTCCAGAAACCGAAAGCCGGGCCAGTGTAGCCCAGCGCAGGTCCATTCACGTAGGTGTCGAAGCTGTAGAATTTTCTTTCCACCCACTCCCAGCCCACCGAGTGGTAAAGCCCCAGGGTTTCATAACCGTCCCGCTCGAACACATCCATCAAGGTGGGCCGATTGGTGGTCAGCAGCACATCATGCTTGCGGGAATCTTTCAGGTCGATTCCTGACAACACGGACAGATGCGCCAGGTCACTGGCACCACCAATTGTTGGTGACACATAGAAGGCAGACACCACCTTGCGCCCGCTGGCCAGTATGGCTTTTTCCAGGGCCGCCCGGCTTCCGGCCACAGCCTGCCGGGATTCCGCCTGGTCATACAGCACAGCACCATAGGTCTCCAGGAAAATCATGTTCACATCCCGCTGCTTCAGTGCAGGCAACAAGGGCCCGCTGGCTTTGGCCAGTGCCTTATTCACCACGGTGGAAGGCGGCAGCAGTTTTGCAGCGCGTGAAGGGGTCAGGATGTCCCTGAGCTTTTGCGCCTCTTTCCAGTACACCGGCACCACGGCCTTGGCCACGAAGGTGGGCTTGTCCGGGTTTTCGGAATAGAAAGCCAGCGACACAGCACCCAGCGAAAACAGGCCCAGCCACAGCCAGATGCTTCTGGCCACCGGCATTGACGTCAATACCACCTGCCGCATGCACCAGGTCAGCATGCGGTGAAATGCCCACACCAGCCCGAGTGCAACAAGCAGGGCGACTCCAGTCAGCCAGGCAGGCAGGCCCTGTATGCTGACCCACAGAAATCGCGGCAGCTCGGGCACATCCCAGTACAGGTTCACAGGCCGACCCAGCAGGTTCGGCACCACCACGTCTGCATAATGGCCCACAGCCATCAGCAGGTAGACTGCAGACAGCACGCCCAGCACCCGGCCGGAAGGCTTGCCAAAAAAGGCAGTCCAGCCGCACAGCAACATCAGCAGGCACACGAATTCAGCAGACAGCCCCAGGTCGGGCAGCACATACACCGTGGGCCACACGGCTGAAAAACACAGGGTGGA
Source organism: Limnobacter sp. (assembly GCA_036275635.1). Classification (GTDB taxonomy): domain Bacteria; phylum Pseudomonadota; class Gammaproteobacteria; order Burkholderiales; family Burkholderiaceae_B; genus Limnobacter. The sequence goes on from DASUDJ010000107.1 coordinate 6,667, forward strand.
GTTCAGAAAGATCAGCGCCAGCAAGAGGCGGCCCAAGGTGGGCCACAGGGAGAAACGACCCTCCATGGCGAGTGAACCGGGGTCGGCAATCGGCAGTGACGCATTGGTAGCTGAACTCATACTGTTTTCTCTATGCCCTGCAAATTCGCACTGCCGCGCCTGGTGCTTAAAATTGAAACAACGAAAGAGGCCAGGAACGGCAGGCTTTGAGACAGCAGCACAGCGCACCAGGCCAGGTTTTCCTGGTAGTCAAAACCCAGGCGAAAATAAATCAGTCCCACCAGGCACAACAACACAAGTGCGAATATGGATTCATCCCGTGCTGCCCCCACCGCATTCAGGATGGCCAGCCTTGCCGCCATCTTGGGTGTGCGGATGAAAGGAATTTTCCTGCCGATGAAAAGCCCGGCCAGCGTAGCCCGCCCGATGACGTAACT
>DASUDJ010000108.1:0-7088 GCA_036275635.1 Limnobacter sp.
CCATGGAATGGGTCACGATGATCAGGGCAGATTGGTTGTCAGCCTTGCCGTGAATCAGGCTTTCAAACACCTGGTCGGCAGTCTCCTGGTCCAGGTTGCCAGTGGGCTCGTCTGCGAGAATGGCTTTTGGATTGGTGACCATGGCACGTGCAATTGCCACGCGTTGGCGTTCGCCACCGGACAATTCTGCAGGGCGGTGGTTTAAACGGTGTTCCAGGCCGAACCGCTTCAGCAACACCGCGCTTTTTTCCTGTGCTGTTTTCTTGTTTTCGCCACCGATGCGCAGGGCCATGGCCACATTGTCCAGTGCATTGAATTCCGGCAACAAGTGGTGAAACTGGTAGATGAATCCAAGGGTCTTGTTGCGCTCCATGCCCAGTTTTCTGACTGACCACGGTTCAATTGGCTGGCCTGCCCACAGCACCGAACCACTGTCAGCCTTTTCAAGTCCGCCCAGTACATGAAGCAAGGTGCTTTTGCCAGCACCGGAGGCACCCACGATGGCCACGGTTTCGCCAGCCTTCACCTGGAAATCCAGGTTTCTGATCACCTGCGTTGCTTTGTCGCCGGCGGAGATTCCCTTGAAGGTTTTGCAGAGCTTGCGGGTTTCAAGAACGATGTCATTCATAACGCAGTGCCTCCGCAGGTTCTGCACGGGAAGCGCGCCAGCTTGGATAGATCGTGCTTAGGACACTCAGCACCAAGGCCACTGACACAATGGTGATTACATCGCTGACCCGCGGGTCAGACGGTAACTGGCTGATGAAATAAATGGACTTTGGCAGGAATTCAACCTGCAGTACGCGCTCAATTGCGGGCACGATGGTGCCCAGGTTGATGGCCAGCAGCCAACCGGCGGTCACACCCAGGAATGTACCAATCCAGCCCACCAGCGCGCCCTGCAGCATGAAAATCCGCTGGATTGCAAACGGGCTGGCGCCCAGCGTGCGCAGAATGGCAATTTCGCCGCGCTTGTCTTTCACCGTCATCACCAGCATGGACACCAGGTTGAATGCAGCCACTGCAATAATCAGGGTCAGGATGATGAACATCATGCGCTTTTCAGTTTGAACGGCTGCAAACCAGGTGCGGTTCTGTACCGACCAGTCGCGAACCCACACGGTGGGTGGCAACTGGCTTTCCAGTTCCCGGCCTACAAATGGAGCCGCATTCATGTCATCCAGCTTCACACGAATTCCAGTGGGGCCCATGCTGCGGTAAAAACGGGCTGCATCTTCAATATTCATCAACACCAGGCCACTGTCGTATTCATAATGGCCGGTGCTGACCAGCGCGGCAATTTCAAAGGCTTTCAGGCGGGGAATCATGCCAGCCGGGGTCATCTGGCCTGAAGGGGCAATCAGGGTAATTCGGTCGCCCACGCCCACGCCAATCTGCCGGGCCAATTCAATGCCCAGTACCACCCGGAACTGACCAGGCTGCAAACTCAGCAGGCTGCCGGAAACCACCTCCTTGAAATCAGACACCTGCTGTTCCTGCTCGGGGTCAATTCCCCTGACGATGGCCGGGCGTAACAGGTCACCATGGGCCAGCATGCTTTCACCCGCCACAAACGGGGCGGCACCGATCACTTTCGGATTGGCCTGCTTGATGGCGGCAAGAAGTTGATCGGGTGAATCAAATCCTTCCTGCGGGGCGAGCACCTCGATGTGTGCAATCACGGACAACATGCGGTCGCGCACTTCTTTCTGGAAGCCATTCATGACCGACAGCACCACGATCAGGGCTGCTACCCCAAGCCCGATCCCGGCCATGGACAATCCGGAGATGAAGGAAATGAATTTGTCACGGCTTCTGTGACCACCACCACGCACATACCGCAGTGCAATTTCAATATCAAAGGGTAAACTGAGCACAAATCATCCTGAATTGTTCAAATGCGCATCCAAGCCTTGGAGCGCTCTCATTGTAGTGTGAATAAAACCGTGTCCAAACCGAGCAAAGCGCCTTTGTGGGTCTTCCTGCCCAATATTCTGGTGCCCGAAAGGGCGCTGCAACAGCTTCCCCAAGCCAGGCGGGCCTCCGCATTTGCAGGTTTGCCCACGGGCTTGATGCAGAGCCTGGCCCGTAATTCACGCCCTGAATACATTCCTGCTGACAGTCTGGACCGGGTTGAAGCATGGCTGTTGCGGTACTTGGAGGGAGAATCGGCAGCAAAGTTCGAACAATACCCGGCTTGGGCCATGCTGGGCCTTGAAGACGAGGCTGAGGTGCAGCCTTTCAGCCACTTCTGGGGCAGTGTGGGTTGCCTTGAAATTGAACGGGATGGGGTGCGATTCACCCCGCCCGAGGTGCTACAGGTCAGCACTGCCGACCTGCAGGCCTTCTGGGCGGTGGTGAAGCCGTTGCTGTTGCAGCATGGCTGGAATTTGAACACGACAGAAGGCTTTCACACCCTGTTGAGCAACCCGGTGCCTGTGCCCATGGAGCAGGCATCCCCCTGGTCAGTGCAGGGCATCAAGCTGACCGATTACCTGCCCATGACTGCGGAGTGCAGCGACTGGCGGCGCATGTGGCTGAACATGCAGGTGGAACTTCACAATGCAGAATTCAACAAGGCCCGGGAAGTAAAAGGCCTGAAGCCATTGAATGCCCTGTGGTTCTGGGGTGGTGGGCAAGCCTGGAATGCAGACCGGCCTGTGCCTACCGTGAAGTCGGTGTCTGAGGATGGCGTGTTTGATGCCGTGAAAATGACGGATGGGGCAGATGAGGCCCTGAACCGTTTTGTGTTCTGGCGACAGTTGCTTTCACTGTTGCCGGCCTTGCAGCCCGATTCTGCGGGCCAATCGGATGAGAAACCCGATTGTGTGTACTGCGTGAACTTTCAGGGTTGGGGCAGCCGTACCGAGGTGTTCAAGCTTCTCGAGGCCGAGGTGCTGCAGCCCATGCGCCTGGCGGGCATTGCCTTCAACTGGGTGTTGCTGGGCCAGGGCGGCTGGAAAACCCTGGGCAGCAACTGGTTGAACCGTTTCAAGTTCTGGCAGAACACGCCGGATTGGATGGTGTTGGCCGAGCCAGAACCTGATGATGCACCTACAGAAGAAGACTTGCAGGAAGCATGGCAGCGGGGTCAGCAGGACCAGGACAATATCCAGGCGGAATGGGAGGGCCGTTGATGAGCAATTTGAACAGTGCGCTCCAGCACCGGGTAAGAACACCCCGCCCACAAATTGAAGACCAGCTGCGCAGGCAGGGTATGCACCCCTTGCTGGCCCGCCTGATGGCGGCTCGAGGAGTAGAAACACAGGCTGAAGCTGAAACGAAGCTGGCAGACTTGCTGCCGCCTTCCGGCCTGAAAGGCATTGATCAGGCTGCAGAAATACTGGCTGATGCGCTGGAGGCCGGCGCACGCATCGTGGTGGTGGGCGATTACGACTGTGATGGCGCAACCGCAACGGCAGTGGCTGTGCGCGGCCTGCGCATGCTGCTGAAAAGCCTTGGGGCAGATGATGAAGCAGCGAAATACCACATTGATTTCCTCGTGCCCAACCGGTTTGAATATGGCTATGGCCTGAGTCCTGAAATTGTTCAACTGGCCGCCCAGCAATTCGAGCCCGATTTGCTGGTGACCGTGGACAATGGCATTGCCAGCGTGGACGGTGTACAGGAGGCCAATGAACTGGGCATTGGCGTGGTGGTCACCGACCACCATTTGCCCGGCGACCATTTGCCTGAAGCACTGGCCATTGTGAATCCCAACCAGCCGGGCTGTACCTTTCAAAGCAAGTCGATCGCGGGCGTTGGCGTCATGTTCTACGTGCTGTTGGCAGTTCGCGCCGTGCTGCGTGAACGTGGCGTGTTTGATGCAGCCAGCCAGCCGCGGATTGATGCGCTGCTTGACCTTGTTGCCCTGGGCACAGTAGCCGACGTTGTAAAGCTGGATGCCAACAACCGCCGACTTGTTGCCCATGGCCTGCAGCGGATTCGGGCGGGCAGGGCGCAGCCCGGTATGCTGGCCCTGTTTCATGAGGCAGGCCGCGACCCCCGCAAGGCGGTGGCCGCAGACATGGGCTTTGCACTGGGCCCGCGCCTGAATGCAGCCGGGCGACTTTCAGACATGTCAATTGGCATTCGAACCCTTCTGTCGGATGATGCAGCGGAGGCCAGTCAGTTGGCTGCCCAATTGGGCCAGATGAACGAGGAGCGCAAGCGGATTGAAGCCGACATGAAGCGGGATGCGCTGGAAGACATTGAAAAATTCATCAGCGCAGATGAACCGGCAGCAGGCATCGTGGTGGCTCACCGGACCTGGCACCAGGGGGTGATCGGCATCCTGGCTTCCCGCGTGAAGGAGCGCCTGTACCGACCCACCATTGCCCTGGCGCCCGGTGATGACGGTTTCTGGAAAGGCAGTGGCCGCTCAGTGCAAGGTGTACACCTGCGGGATGTGCTGGACCTGGTGTGCAAGCGCCTGCCTGAAGGCAGCATGCCCAAGTTCGGCGGGCATGCCATGGCTGCTGGCCTTACTTTGGCAGAGGATGCAATTGAACAGTTCAAGGTGGAGTTTGCAAAAGCAATATTGGACTTGAGCGACCCAAGCGCACTGACCCAGGTGGTGGAAACCGATGGTTCGATTCCTGCAGATTACATTGCAGCCAGTGCAGCGGATTTGCTTGAAACCCAGGTGTGGGGGCAGGGTTTCCCGGCGCCTTTGTTCTGTGATGAGTTTGAAGTGATTGAGCACCGCCTGGTAAAAAATGCCCACAGCAAGTTCACCTTGCGCCGGGATGGAAAAACCTTCGTGGCCCTGAGGTGGAGGAGCGTGGAGGCTTTACCTGCAAGAGCGAAGCTGGCTTACCGGTTTGAGAGGGATACGTTTAACGGCGGGGATTCAGTGCAACTGATTGTGGAGCATGTGTTGGGGTAGCGTGGTAGTGGTTTGCTCAAGGGCGCTGTTCACGGGTATGCCAAACGCGTAAAACAAGGAGCTCCTGTTTTTTCACACGGTATCTGATCTCATATTGGTCCACTACAAAACGGCGAACTTCGGTTTGTTTGTAATCAAAAAGCTGTTCTCCCAAGCAAGGGTGAATTTGCAGTTTTTCAGTGAATGCGATTAGCCGTAGTATGGTTTTTTTGGAAAGCGTTTCGCTCTTCTCCCCGAGAAATCGGGCGAGACGCTGCATGTCTGCCTCGCTTTGGGCAGACCATCGAATAGGCCACAGCATGGATCAAGCCTTTTTCTTCGAGGCTTTTGTTGTGTAAAGGTTTTCCGCCCATGTTTTCATCTCTTCATGGGTTACGAAATTACCCTCATCAATCGACTTGATGGCCTCCAGGGTCATTTCATACTTGGCCTGCTCCTCTTCCACATACTGATTCAGCGCCTGTTTCACAACCCAGGCCTTTGAGCGATCCATTTTCGCGGCTATTTCATCCACCTTGCTGGCCAGTTCTTCCGGCACATGGGCAGTAATCACTCGGGTTTTATCAGCGGCCATGGCGCAATCACTCATCATCAGTCTGTTCTGAAATCAATCATACCGAATCAGACCATGAAAGCCCACGAGGGGGCAAAACAGGGGACGGGTTCTGCCTGTGCGGGGGATGGAGTGGCCATGCTCGGAAACTGCTCTAAAAACAGTCGTCTTCGGCTACAATAGCGGGTTACGCACATTGAATTTGCAAGAGAAAAATGGAAGCTGAACGCCTGAATGCCATCATCAACGCCTTGACTGACCAAGCCGACCGGGCTGGCCAGTTGCGGAGGTATCTTTGACGTCGACCGCAAAGCGGAGCGACTCACGGTAGTTGATGCCGAACTGGAAGACCCGAACGTCTGGAACGATCCCAAGCATGCCCAGGAACTGGGCAAGGAAAAGAAGATGCTGGATGGGGTGGTGGTTACCATGAACACGGTGCAGGCCAACATCAGCGATGCGCAGGAACTGGTTGAAATGGCGCAGGCCGAAGGCGACTTCGACACGCTGGAAGCGATTGAGGCCGATGTGGCCGAATATGAAAAAATCATCGCCGACCTGGAATTCCGCCGCATGTTCAGCAACCCGGCTGACCCTTCCAACTGCTTTATCGACATCACAGCAGGTGCAGGCGGCACCGAAGCACAGGACTGGGCCAGCATGCTGCTGCGCCAATACCTGCGCTACTGCGAACGCAAGGGCTTCAAGGTCGAGGTGATGGAACAGTCCGATGGTGATGTGGCAGGTATTAAATCCGCCACGGTGAAGGTGGAGGGCGAATACGCCTTCGGCTACCTGCGCACTGAAACCGGCGTGCATCGCCTGGTTCGGAAGTCACCTTTCGATTCATCTGGTGGTCGCCACACGTCATTTGCGTCCCTGTTCGTGTATCCGGAAGTGGACGATTCTTTCGAGATTGAAATCAACCCAGCTGATGTTCGCACCGACACCTACCGCGCCAGCGGTGCAGGTGGTCAGCACATCAACAAGACTGATTCCGCTGTTCGCCTGACCCACATTCCAACCGGCATCGTGGTGCAGTGTCAGAACGACCGCTCCCAGCACCGCAACCGGGATGAAGCATGGGGCATGCTGAAGGCCAAGCTGTATGAATTTGAAATGCGCAAGCGCATGGCCGAGCAGCAGGCTCTTGAAGATACGAAAACAGATGTGGGTTGGGGCCACCAGATTCGCAGCTACGTGCTGGACAACAGCCGTATCAAGGATTTGCGCACCGGCGTTGAAATTTCAAACACCCAGCGCGTACTCGATGGTGACCTGGACCCATTCATTGAAGCCAGCCTGAAGCAAGGTATCTAAAACATGAACGACAAAAACCAAGTGGCGGGCGACGAACTGCCGGTGGATGAAAACCAGATCATTGCGGAACGCCGTGGCAAACTGGCCAAGCTGCGCGAGAAAGGTCAGCCTTTCCCCAACAGTTTCAAGCCGGAACACCTTGCTGCCGACCTGCATGCACATTATGGCTTGCTGGACAAGGAAACCCTGGACCCGCAAGGCATCGAAGTGTCGGTTTCCGGCCGAATGATGCTGAAGCGCGTGATGGGCAAGGCCAGTTTTGCAACCGTGCAGGACGCCACAGGTCGCATCCAGTTCTACATCAACAATGAAGGCGTGGGCGAAGAC
>DASUDJ010000109.1:0-2921 GCA_036275635.1 Limnobacter sp.
CCGATGATGCCCATCAGCATGGGGTCGGCCTGGATGATCAGCGAAAAAGCCTGAATAAAGGCATGCGAGAAATCTTGCATTAAACTGCATTTTTTACGGAATAAATGCAGTCTAACGCCAAAACCCCAGCCATGCCATGGGTGTTAACACCAGTTGGCGCTCTATCTCAATCTTTTTTCGGTGGAATGGCATAGGTGCCTACAGCATGGGCCACTGGGTCGGGCAGGCCTTCGGAATACACGCTGACTTCACCGATCGCCAGTGTTTTTCCTACCTTGATCAGTTTGCACACACCGATGATGTCGCGGTCGGCAGAGGGCTTCCTCAGGAAGTTGATATTCATGTTGGTGGTGACGGCCAGCGGCACAATTCCGATTCGCCCCAGGATGCCCACATACAGCGCACAATCCGCCACCAGGAACATGACCGGGCCAGACACTGTGCCGCCTGGCCTTAATTCTGCATGGGTGATCTTGTGGCGAATGGTGGCGCTGTCGCTGTCCACATGCTCTACGGTGATTTTGCTCTGGGGAAACTGGGTGTTGATGAAGTTATTCATCATGTCTTTGGTAATCAAGCTTTCGGCTCCGTTTCTTTCTGCAATTCATGTACACGACTGTCGACTCAAAACACCATGGTTCCGTGCTTGAGTGCTGACATTGGGTCAGCCATTATGGGACTGTAAAAAGACTTTTTCCCGCGAGATCACAGGAATTTCAGCAACAAAAGATTTCGTTTCTGCTTCGCACTGAATTTCAATACTCCGAGTCAGCAGCAGGCTGGGGGAAATACCAAACATCGCCTTGAAAGCGGTGCTGAAATGGGCTGAATCAGAGAAGCCAGCATCCTGTGCTGCATCGGTCAGGCTTTTGCCCTGTTGCACAGCCCTGACTGCCACTGCCATTTTTCTCCATAGGCGATATCGACGGAAAGTGAGTCCTGTGTACTGATTGAACAGGGCCCTGAAACGGGAGGATGAGAGGCAGGCCACTTCGGCTGCATCCTCTATTGTTTTGAACTGCGCAGGTGAGTGATCAAGCAATTCCAGAGCATGACGAAGGCGACTAGAAATTGGATCACGCCTGTCGGGCAGGCCCAGCAATTCACACAACTGTGCAAGGTCCCACTCCTGCTCTGGCCTGGTCAGCAAGGTCGACCTGAACTTCATGAGCTGGTGTTGAGTCAGCTTTTTTTCATCATCCGCCTGCGGATCAAGGTACAGGAACAGCATGCGGCCTTTGCATTGCAGGTGGTGCAGGGTTTCGCCGGGAATCAGGACCACTGAAGCCTGTTGCCAATTGGCCCAGCCTGTTTTGCGGTGCCAGGTTCTGAACCTGATCAACTGCTCCAGGGCCACTGCCACGGTGCAGGCTGCATTCGCATGTGGACTGAGATCAAAAGAAGGGCCGATGTAAGCGGCACGGGTGGTGCCAATCAAGAGGCGGGGAATGTCAGTCACTTTTTAAAAGCAGCAGGATTGTGTTGGAGTCAGAATAAATCATCTGTCAACTGACTATCACTTGAAAAGGAAACGCCAATGAACTGGATCAGCATTGCAGCACTGGCAATTGCAGCTGTAATTCATTTTCTGCCACTGGCTGGCCTGGCCGGGGGCCCTGCCCTGGAGAAGCTGTACGGCGTGCCCTTGCAGAATGGCAACCTGCTGATCATTCTGCAGCATCGGGCCTTGCTGTTCGGTTTGCTGGGTGCGCTGTTTGTCATTGCCATGTTCAAGACCGACCTGCGCCTGATCGCCATGTTGTTTGGCCTAGTCAGCACCGTGGGTTTCATCCTGATAGCCCAGCAACAGGGTGACTACAATCAACAGGTTTTGCGGGTGGTGAAAGCGGATGTGATCGTGGTAGTTGCCTTGTTGCTGGCACTGGCCAATGAATACTGGATGGGCAGGACGGGATAAAAAAGCCCCCGGAACCGTCACGAATTACCGGGGGCACTACCCTCAAGGAAACCGGCAGCATGATGCTGCCGGGCGCTTGATCCTTGTCAAACGCCAAAGGCCTGCAACCTTACGCTGACACCTCGACCGGTACCTGCCTGTAAGCTTTCAGATCGAACGCTGCCATCTGCGCGGCATACTGGGTTGCAAAGCCCGGGAACATGGTGGCATTGAAACCGTCTTCAGTCAGGTACCAGCTTTTGCAGCCGGAATTCCAGTTGGTTTTTGCCAGCCGCTTTTGAATGTCCCTGTTGTGACGGGCTTGTACATCCGCTTTCACATCCAGCATTTTCAGGTTGGAATCCAGCAGGGTGCGAATACCCTTCACTGCATAGGCAATCTGCTGCTCCATGTACACCAGTGCGGAATTGTGGCCGGGGCCACTGTTGGGGCCGAACATGATGTACAGGTTGGGATAACCACTCACATTGATGCTCTTGTAGGCCTGTGCGCCACCCTTCCATTCTTCGGCCAGGCTGCGGCCACCAATGCCCTGGATGGGATAGGGCGTGCCGCTTTTCGGCACATCAAAGCCAGTGGCGAACACGATGCAGTCCACCCGGTGTTCAATGCCTTCCGAAGTGCGAATGCCCTGCTCCACGATGTTGGCAATTGGCCATGTGATCAGCTCGCAGTTTTCTTTCTGCAGGGCTGGGTAATAATCGTTGCTGACCAAAATACGCTTGCAGCCCAGCTTGTAGTCGGGCTTCAACTGGCGGCGCATCCAGGTGTCTTTCACCTGCGCCTTCAGGAAGGCCTGGCCCAGTCGCTCACCGATTTTTGTAATTGGTGAATTCCAGATCACGGCCAGCGCCATGCTCTCATGTGTCCAGTACAGCGCCTCACGGATGGCCTTCTGTGTAAAAGGCAGTTTTGCAAACAGCTTCTTGCTGAATTCCGAAGTAGAAAAGTCGGGCCGCGGCATGACCCAGGCTGGCGTGCGCTGGAACACCTTCAGCATGTC
>DASUDJ010000110.1:0-8464 GCA_036275635.1 Limnobacter sp.
GCTGCAGAAAGCTGCTGTCGCTGGTACTACAAGAAAGACGAAATCCGGCCTTATTCGCCCAGCACCAGGCGATTAAGCCCACCCATTCCTTCACCTTCAAGCCCACCCAGTCCGGCCAATCTGACTTCACCCAGTCCTTCACCTTCAAGCCCACCCAGCCCGCATTCGCACGGCTTGCGCCGATTGAATGGGTACCAGTGAATCTCAGCGGCGGCGCACCTCGAATACTCCTTGAACTTCCAGAAGATGACTGAGTGCACCCCGCAATTGTTCACCGCTGTTCACTTCGGCGGTGAACCTCATCTTGGCTATGCCACGCTGGCTTTCAGTTTGCACCCCAATCACGTTGATCTTGTCTTTCGAGAAGACTTCGGTGATGTCCCTTAGCAAACCCTGGCGGTCATTCGCTGTTACAGCAATATCCACCGGGTAATTCAATCCGGAGGATTCACCCCAGGTTGTTTCTATCAGGCGTTCCGGCTGGCGGCGCATGACCTCGGCCAGGTTGGAACAGCCCAGCCTGTGGATGGACACACCCTTGCCGCGCGTCACGAAACCGATGATGGGGTCAGGTGGCGCCGGGCGGCAGCAGCGGGCCAGGTTGGTCATCAGGGTGCTGACTCCCACCACCAGCACGCCGGAGTCCTTGCCGGACGACCCCGGTTTGCGCTTGTTCAGTAGGTCGACCTGTTCCTGCTCGCTCAGGGGGCCAGCTGGTTGAAGATCACTGCGCAAGGCATGTTCAATTGCACGTGGCCTTATTTCTTCCCGTGACAGTGCAACATACAGGTCATCCGGTTTTTCATATCCCAGTTTTTGCGACAGCTGCTCCAGGTTCTGGGCAGTCTGTCCAATTCGCTGCAATTCACGTTCGCAGATTGCGCGACCCCGCTCCAGTGTCTCCTTGCGTTCCTGCTGGGCAAACCACTGTTTCACTTTCTGGCGGGCCCGGTGGCTGACCAGGTATTTCTGGCTGGGGTTCAGCCAGTCTCGGGAAGGTCCAGTGGCTGCATCTCCGCGTGCACTTACGATTTCAACCGTCTGACCATTGTCCAGCGGCGTGTTCAGCTGCACCATCTGGCCATTCACCTTTGCACCGCGGCAACGGTGGCCCAGTTCAGTGTGCACATGGTAGGCAAAATCCAGCGGTGTGCTGCCCGTGGGCAGTTCAACAACCTTGGCCTGGGGGGTGAACACATACACCCTGTCGTTCAGGGCGCTGGTTTTCATTTCCTGGGCCCAGTCGCTGGCTTCGCCCATGGTGTCGGTCACGTCTTTCTGCCATGCAAGCAGCTGTCGTATCAGGGCAATACGCTCTTCGAACTGACCTTCTGCACGGCTTTCACCCGTGTATCCATCCTTGCCCGATTCCTTGTAGCGCCAGTGGGCTGCCACGCCGTATTCGGCGAACTGGTGCATGGCTTCCGTGCGGATCTGCACTTCCAGGGTTTTGCCCGTATCGTCCTGCACAACTGTGTGCAGGCTTTGATAACCATTGGGTTTGGGTTTGCTGATGTAATCATCAAACTCTTCGGGAATGGGGGTCCACAGGTTGTGAACAATGCCCAGCGCCGTGTAGCAGTCATCGACCGTGTCCACGATTACGCGGCACGCGCGCACATCATAAAGCTTGTCAAAGCTGAGGCCCTTGCCGCGCATCTTGTTCCAGATGCTGTAAATGTGTTTTGGCCTGCCGCTGATTTCGCAGTGCACACCAGCCAGCAGCAAGTTTTCCTTGATGCTGGCCATGGCAGCCTCAATGAAGGCTTCACGTTCGGTGCGTTTTTCATCCAGCATTTTTGCCACGTTCTTGTACGTGTTGGGTTGCAGGATGCGGAACGACAGGTCTTCAAGTTCCCACTTCAATTGCCAAAGGCCGAGACGGTTGGCCAGTGGGGCGTACAGGTCCAGGGTTTCCTGCGCATGGGAAATTGCATAAGGCCACAGTGGACCCTTTTCATTGCGGATGTCTTCATGACTTGTGAAATGGCGCAGGGTTTGCAAGCGCGAGCACAGGCGGATCATGATGACGCGTATGTCTGTCGACATGGCCAGCAGCATCTTGCGCAGGGTTTCTATCTGGTCAGCCCAGCGCAGGGTTTCAATGGTGTTGCGAGTGGTGCTGGGGCCCACCATGGAGCGCATCTTGAACAGTTTGCGGAGGCTGGCCAGCATGCGGCCCACCTCATCACCAAACTTTTTTTCCATCTGGCTTTCAAGGTGCTTGTCAAAAAACACAAGCGGCCCCAGCGCACCGGCAATCCTTGTGTCGGCATCAGCCCGCAGTTCAGCCAACAGGTCTGCAACGGCCAGCATGTGCTGTATCGCAGGTTCCTGGGTGTCCAGCACATGCTCGGCAGCATGCTCGCGGGCATAATTCAAGGCCTCTTCAACCCGTGCCGCATCAAATTTGTTCAACAGCACCAGGGCGGGCGTTGACGCGCCAGCCTTTTTTTCAGGGCCCAAGGTGGATGAAACTGAAACCATGATTGCCGGATGAATTCGTTACAAAGCAGTTTAAAACAAAAAGTTGCGAATGATGGCAATCTGCCCGTTCTGCATGAAGGTGGGCGCATGGCCAACACCCGCTATTTCAGTCACTTTCGGACGAGGGCCACGCTGACTCATGCTGGCCAGTGTTTCGGATGTCAGCAGGTCGGAATGTTCGCCCCGCACGACCATCGTATCTGCCTTGATTGAGTCATAGGCTGCCCACAAAGCAGTTTCATGCAGAAGCGCTGTGGATTCTGACAGATTCTGGAATGCCTGCCCTATTGCTGGGTCGTAGTGGGGTGTCCACTTGCCGTCTTTCTGGCGCAGCACGGAGTCGGTCAGGGCATTCCATTCTTCCTCTGTGTGGGGTCCAAAAGGTTGGGAAATTGCACGGATATAGGCGCGCGCTTCCTGCAGGGTGTGAAATGAAACCGGCTTGCCCACATAGTCACCTATGCGCTGCAGCGCCTTGAAGTTCAGACTGGGGCCGACATCATTCAGGATCAGTTTGCGCACGGGGTTGCCTGGCAGACTGGCATAGCCCATGCCAATCAGTCCGCCCATGGACGTGCCGAACCAGTCCAGGGTACCCGGGTTCAACCGGGCCACCAGCGCAACACAGGCATTCACATACATGGGCACGGCGTAGAGTGCGGGGTCGGGTAGCCAATCGGATGCACCCCGGCCGGGCATGTCAGCAGCAACCACCCGGATATCGCGGCCAAGGTCTTGCGCCATTGCTTCAAAATCTGCACTGCTGCGTGTCAAACCGTGAACACACAGCAACACATGCGGGTTGTGCGGGTCTCCCCATTCACGGTAGGCTAATTTGTGCAGGCCACTGGGACTAAGCCATTGCACTGTATGCAAGCGTGCTGTCAACATGGTTCTATACCCTCGCGGTAATCAGGACTGTGCAGTGCCTGAATTGAGTCCTGAGTTTTCCTGGTTGGTTCAGCGATCAGTATTTCAGAATTTTTCCTACAAAGAGGATGGTCCGTGGATTTTAAGAACATGAATGCGTTGGTTACCGGTTCCACCAGTGGCATCGGCCTTGGAATTGCACAACGCCTTGCCGCAAGGGGTGTGAACATCATGCTGAACGGCTTTGGCACCGCGGAGCAGATCGAAGCTGCGCGGCAGAGTATCCTGGCCTACGGTGTGAAAGTGGGCTATCACGGTGCCGACCTCAGCAATCCTGCAGAAATCGAAGACCTGGTGAAATCGACCGAGGCACTGTTCGGCAAGGTGGATGTGCTGGTGAACAATGCTGGCATACAGCATGTTGCGCCGGTGGAGAGTTTCGACCCGGCGAAGTGGGATGCCATCATTGCAATCAATCTGACCGCTGCCTTCCACACGATTCGCGCAGTGCTGCCGGGCATGCAGGCACGTAACTGGGGCCGGATTGTGAACATCGCCTCTGCACATGGCCTGGTGGCTTCAGCCAACAAATCGGCTTATGTGGCTGCAAAGCATGGGATTGTCGGCCTCACCAAGGTGGTGGCACTTGAAAATGCCAGGAGTGGTGTCACTTGCAATGCGGTGTGTCCCGGTTGGGTACTGACCCCCCTTGTGCAGGCGCAGGTGGATGCCCGTGCCGCCACTGAAAACACCTCGATTGAAGTGGCGAAGGTGAATCTTCTAAGCGAGAAGCAACCGTCGCAGGAGTTCGTGACGCCCGAGCAACTGGGTGGCCTGGTGCTTTTCCTCTGCTCACCGGATGCACAGGAGGTGCGGGGTGTTGCCTGGAACATGGACGGCGGCTGGGTGGCCCAGTAAAAAACCAGCCTGCCAGTTTCAGGCTGCGGCCAGGGGAACCAGGAAATCCTTGCTGATCCGGTTCCCAAGGTCGTTCACTCGCTCCAGGAAGTGGGTCAGGTAGGCATGCAGGCCTGTGTCGAGAATGTCCTGCAACTGGTTGTAAACCAGTTCCGACCGGAGTTTGCCTGCCTTGCGTTCCGTGTTGGCTGAATAGTCATTTCTCACCATTTCAAGATTCGCGCACACCTCGTTCATGGAAGCCAGCAATGAGCGGGGCATGTCTTCCCGCAGGATCAGCAGTTCGGCCACACGGTCTGGCGTGATCACATCCCTGTACACCTTGCGATAGGTTTCAAAGGCGGACACCGACCGCAATACTGCCGCCCAGTGGTAGTAATCGGCATGGGGGTCAGAGGGAGTCTGGTCAGAAATCCGACCCACCGAGAGGCTGTGGAATTTCACATCCAGCAAGCGGGCGGTGTTGTCTGCCCTTTCAAGGAAGGTACCCAGTCGGATGAATCGGAATGCATCATCCTTCAACATGGTTCCTATGGTGACGCCCCGCGAGAGATGACTTCGGAATTTCACCCACTCGAAAAACTCCGAAGGGTCCCGTTCCAGTGTGCCTGCTGCAAGCACCTTCCTCAGTTCCAGCCAGGTGGTGTTGTTGGTTTCCCATACTTCGGTGGTCAGTGCCCCCCTGACTGCGCGCGCATTTTCCCTTGCAGCCTGCAGGCAGCAGAAAATACTGGAGGGGTTGTGGGGATCCTTCACCATGAAGTCAATGATTGCCTCCGCGCTGATTTCTCCATGACGGTGCATGAAGGCCTCTGTGAGTTCCCAACTCGACAGCATGGCGCGCCATCCCTGTTCCGCATTTTCAGGATCCTGCGGCAACAGGGCGGTTTGCACATTCACGTCCAGCATGCGTGCGGTGTTTTCGGCCCGTTCAATGTATCGGGCCATCCAGAACAAATGATCGGCGGTTCTGCTCAGCATGACTGTCTCCTTATCGCTCAAGTACCCAGGTGTCTTTTGTTCCGCCGCCCTGGCTGCTGTTGACCACCAGTGAACCTTCCCGCAGGGCCACGCGGCTGAGGCCGCCAGGTATCAGGCTGATCTGGCTGCCTGAAAGCACAAAAGGCCGAAGGTCAATGTGGCGTGGTGCAAGCCCCGATTCCACGAAGGTGGGGCAGGTGGACAGTGCCAGTGTGGGTTGGGCAATGAATTTTGCGGGGTCGGCAATCAGCTTCCGGCGGAAATCCTCGATCTGCGCCTGGGTGGAAGCAGGGCCAACCAGCATGCCGTAGCCGCCTGCACCATGCACTTCCTTCACGACCAGTTCAGGCAGCTTCGACAGCACTTCCTTCAGATGGTCCGGTTTGCGGCACTGCCAGGTGGGTACGTTGTTGATGATGGGTTCTTCACTGAGGTAGAACCTGATCATGTCGGGCACGTAGGGATAGATTGATTTATCGTCTGCCACACCGGTGCCGATCGCATTGGCCAGGGTTACATTGCCTGCCCGGTAGACCGACAGCAACCCCGGAACGCCCAGCTGGGAATCCGCGCGAAAGGCCTTTGGATCCAGGAAGTCATCATCCAGGCGACGATATATCACGTCTACCCGTTTCGGCCCCTGCGTGGTGCGCATGTAAAGCACTTCGTCATCCACGAACAGGTCCTTGCCTTCTACCAGTTCAATGCCCATTTGCTGGGCCAGGAATGCATGTTCGAAATAGGCTGAGTTGTACATGCCCGGTGTCAGCAGCACCACGGTGGGGTCGGTGTTGTTCTGGGGCGAGACAGAGCGCAGGTTTTCAAGCAACTTGTCGGGATAATGCTCGACCGGGGCTACACGGTAACGGGCAAACAGTTCCGGAAAAAGCCGCATCATCATCTTGCGGTTTTCTAGCATGTAGCTGACGCCTGAAGGCACGCGCAAGTTGTCTTCCAGCACGTAAAACTCGCCTTCGCCTGCACGCACAACATCCACCCCTGCCACGTGGGCGTATATGTCACCTGCCACTTTCACGCCCTGCATTTCAGGTCGATATTGCTCATTGTTGAAGATCTGCTCGGGAGGCACCAGGCCGGCGGCCAGTATCTTCTGATCGGTGTAGATGTCCTTCAGGAACATGTTCAGGGCCTGCACGCGTTGGCGCAGGCCAGCTTCCAGGATTTTCCATTCACTGGCCTGTATCACACGTGGCACGATGTCGAACGGGATCAGCCGTTCCGTGCCGGATTCCTCTCCATAGACCGCAAAGGTGATGCCAACCCGCCGGAATATCAGGTCAGCCTCGGAACGCTTGTTCTGCAGGTGTTCAGCTGGTTGTTGTGCAAGCCAGGCTGCAAATTCCCGGTAATGTGGCCTCACCTGTTGATCAGGTTCAAGCATTTCATCAAATGGTTTGGTGGTGGCCATGATTTGTTTCCTGTCTATGAGCTATTGCTTGTAACAAGAAGCGTGCCAAGCCCGAAAAGACCATGGAAGGGGGGTGTCGACCGGGTATGTAAGGGTTGTTTAAGGTTGCGCACCTTTTTCGTGCAGGTGCCAATATCGCCTGCGGTGGTCGAGGGCATTCGAGACTTTGGCCGAATCAGGGCCGCCAGGAAATTCCCATCGAAGTGCACCATGTTGTGCTGTGCTGCTCCACTGTGCTCCAAGGGATTCATACCGGGCTGTCACCTGCGGGTGTGGATGCCCGAACCGGTTTTGCCATCCGGCCTGTATCAGCACATGCTCCGGCCCTACCGCATTCAGAAAGGCCAAGGTGGAAGAGGTTTTCGATCCATGATGTGGTGCAAGCAATACCCTGGCCTTCAGGGCAACTGCACCGTGCTTGGCAAGCAGCTGCATTTCACTGGCTGCCTCAATGTCACCAGTCAGCAACAGGCTGTGATGCCGGTTGCTGATTTTCAGCACACAACTCTGGTTGTTTTTCAGCAGCAGTGTCCTGTTCCCTTCCGGACTGATGTCCAGGCCCATCGGCTGAAATAGCACGCCATCCCATGTCCATGCAGGCAGGGTGTGGCAATTGGCCGTGCCAGTATTCTGCTTCCTTGCCAGTTGGTTCAGGCGGTGTTCAGCACCAATGGATGCTGCAAACAAGGTTGGCGGGGCCTTGCTGAGCAGCATGGGGGCACCACCTGAATGATCTGCATCATCATGCGACAGCATGAATACATCGGGTCGGTCATGGCCCTGTTGCCGCAGCCAGGGCAGAATGACCCGCCGGCTTGAATCAGACCTGGTGTTGAAGGCTGGCCCTGCATCGTAAATCAGCAGGTGCTTGCTGGTTTGAATTGCAATTGCAGTGCCTTGACCCACGTCCAGCACCGTCATCCAGAAGCCGCCACTTTCCGGTCGGGCAGGTGGCCAGGCCAGGAACCCTAGCAGCAATAAGCCGATGCCCCGATTGGTCAGGCCGGCTGGCAACAACAGGACAAGGCAACCCAACCCCGCCATTGCGTACACCCAATAGGGCTGGCTGTGAAGCGGAAGCACAGCCCAGTCGAAGGAATCAAATTCCAGCAACCACTGGCGCTGCAAGGCCAGGCTGTCTGCTGAAAGCCGGGCTGCCCAATCCTGTTGAAGCAAGCCGCCCAGCAGGGCCAATGGCGTGGACACAAAGCTCATCCACGGGATCGACAGGGCGTTCACCAGCGGGCTGACCACGGAGTGTTGATTGAACAGGATTGCAGTTGGAAGCACCAGGCCGATTGTCACGGCATATTGCGCTTTCACCGCCTTGCGAATGACAGGCAGTGCGCGCCGGATGAAATCCAGGTGCCCCTGGTGAGCAAAGATCAATATTCCCACTGCACCAAATGACAGCAGGAAACCCGCGTCCAGTACTGACCAGTTGTCCAGCATGACTGCAAGGAACAAGGCCAGAAAAAAGGAATCCCAGCTGCTCATCAGGCCGCCGCGCAACTGGCCTGCGAACAGGGCGGCCAGCATGAACACAGTGCGCTGGGCCGGAATTCCCCACCCGGCCACCAATCCATAGAAAATGCCAAGCAGAAGTCCAACACCTGCACCCACCAGGGGAGCCGGAGCGGCCAGGCAAAGCCGGGATGAACACCGCCAGGCCCGGGCTGCCAGTTTTCCAGCCACCAGGGCCAGCAAGGTAATGTGCAATCCGGAAATCGCAACCAGGTGTGCGATGCCCGTGTTGCTGTACATTTCCCTGTCATCCGG
>DASUDJ010000111.1:0-4462 GCA_036275635.1 Limnobacter sp.
CCTGTGGCAACAGGTTGAGCAGTACATGCGCCGCGTGTATGTGGAAGGTGGCTATCAGGAAATTCGCTGCCCGCAGATTCTTGACCGCAAGCTGTGGGAAAAATCTGGCCACTGGGACAACTACAAGGACAACATGTTCACCACGGAATCGGAAAAGCGCGACTATGCGTTGAAGCCGATGAACTGCCCTGGCCATATTGAAGTATTCAAGAGCGATTTGCGCAGCTATCGCGACCTGCCCCTGCGGTACGGCGAATTTGGCGCCTGCCACCGCAATGAAAGTTCAGGTGCATTGCACGGCATCATGCGGGTGCGTGGTTTTACCCAGGATGATGGTCACATTTTCTGTACTGAGGACCAGGTCAGGGAAGAAGTCACCCAATTCAACCAGGTGGCCATGCAGGTGTATGCTGACTTCGGCTTCAATGAAATCAATGTGAAGCTGGCCCTGCGGCCTGAAGCCCGCCTGGGCACGGATGAAACCTGGGACAAGGCAGAAGATTCACTGCGCCAGGCGCTGAAAGCCTGCGGCGTGGAGTGGACTGAGCTGCCAGGCGAGGGGGCTTTTTACGGTCCCAAGATTGAATACCACATGAAAGACTCCATCGGCCGGTCCTGGCAATGTGGCACCATCCAGGTTGATTTCCAGTTGCCTGGCCGCCTGGGTGCTGAATACGTGGCCGAGGACAACAGCCGCCGAACACCTGTGATGCTTCACCGCGCAATCGTGGGTTCCATGGAGCGATTCATCGGTATCCTGATTGAAAACCATGCAGGTGCCATGCCGCTGTGGCTTGCGCCTGTGCAGGTTGTTGTGGCCACCATCACCGATTCCCACAATGAATATGCAGCCAATGTGGTGCAAATGTTGAAAAAACAAGGCATTAGGGTGGAGGCGGATTTGCGTAATGAAAAGATCAATCGTAAAATCCGGGAGCACACAATGCAGAAGACGCCCTACATCGCCGTAATCGGCGATGCGGAGCGTGATTCCAACCAGGTTGCTGTGCGCTTGCGCGGCAACGAAAACCTGGGTTCACTGCCTGTAGAGGATTTCATTCAGCGCCTGCTGGGTGAAATTGGCAGCCGGGCCTGATCCATTCAACTTGAAAAAAGAGGCTAGACATCGTAGCAGAAAAGAAAAATCGCATTAACGAGGAAATCAGAATCCCCGAAGTGCGCCTCATTGGAATTGAGGGTGAGCAGTTAGGTATCGTTAAAACAGCCGAAGCATTGCGACTGGCAGATGAAAACGGTGTAGACCTTGTTGAAATCGCACCGCAAGCTGTGCCACCAGTGGCCAAGCTGATGGATTACGGCAAATTCCGTTACCAGGAACAGAAAAAGGCGGCCGAGGCCAAGTCCAAGCAGAAGCAGGTCCAGATCAAGGAAATCAAGTTCCGCCCCGGAACGGACGATGGCGACTACAACGTGAAGTTGCGCAACCTGGTCCGTTTTCTGGAAGACGGTGACAAATGCAAGGTGACCCTGCGCTTCCGTGGCCGTGAAATGGCACACCAGGACATTGGTGCCCGCCTTCTTGAACGTGTTCGAACCGACCTGGAAGAAATGGGCGTGGTAGAACAGATGCCCAAGATGGAAGGTCGACAGATGGTCATGATGATCGCCCCGCGCAAAAAGTAAGCGCTACAGTCGCAAGATTTCCAAAAGAATTGCCCGAAACAGCAAACCCGCGTTATAATCGCGGGCTTGCTGTGATGCATGCTTCGTTTCACGCGGTATGTATTGCAACAAATTGCCCACCAGGTTGTAAAAGAGTTTCGTCGAAACCACCTGCAAGCAGGTTTGGCACAGCGACGCAAGTCATTGCCAAACAGTACCAGGAGCACCCAGATGCCCAAGATGAAGACCAAAAAAAGCGCTGCAAAGCGTTTTCTGGTCCGCTCAAGCGGATCAATCAAGCGTGGTCACGCCTTCAAGCGCCACATCCTCACCAAGAAAACGACCAAGAGCAAGCGTCAGCTTCGCGGCATGGAAACGATTCACAAGTCCGACATCGGTCGCGTGCGCGACATGATGCCTTACGCATAACTGGGAGGAGTGTCAAATGCCTAGAGTAAAACGTGGTGTAACGGCCCGCGCCCGTCACAAGAAAGTAATCGCCCAAGCCAAAGGCTTCCGCGGTCGTCGCAATAATGTTTTCCGCGTTGCCAAGCAGGCGGTGATGCGTGCTGGTCAGTACGCTTACCGCGATCGCCGCAACAAGAAGCGCGTATTCCGCGCCCTGTGGATCACCCGTATCAATGCAGCAGTGCGTGAACACGGCATGACCTACAGCGTGTTCATCAATGGCTTGAAAAAGGCCGCAATCGGCCTGGACCGCAAGGTGCTGGCTGACCTGGCAGTGACCGACAAGGCCGCTTTTGCAGCCATCGTTGGTCAGGTGCGTGCAGCACAGGCCTGAGGCCTCTGCAAGTCAATTCACGGTCAAAGCCGGCGCTTAGGTTTTTCACTTAAGTCGGCGAAAAGACTAGCAAAAACGGAGCCTTCGGGCTCCGTTTTTGTTTTCCGGCGGTACAATTCAGGGCTCTGTGCAACGGCACGACAACTTCAAAAAACACCGAGCCCACACCCATGGATGCATCGCTTCTAGCCATTCTCACCGAGGCCGAACAGGCCATGTCCTCTGCAACCGATCCAGCAGGCCTTGAAAACATCAAGGCCCAGTTTCTGGGCAAGCAAGGCAAGGTCACCGAACTGCTGAAAGGCATGGCTGCCCTCAGCCCAGAGGAAAAGAAGACCCGCGGTGCTGAAATCAACCAGTTGAAGCAGAAGGTTGAGGGTGTGCTGAATGCGAAGCGCCAGGCCCTGGCGGATGCAGCCATGCAGGCCAAGCTTCAGGCACAGGCAATTGACATCAGCAAGCCTGGTCGCATGCGGGGTACAGGTGGTCTGCACCCGGCCATGCGCACGCTTGAGCGAATCGAAGAAATTTTCACCACCATTGGCTTCGACCTTGCTGATGGCCCCGAAATTGAAACTGACTTCCACAATTTCACCGCCTTGAACACGCCGGAAAACCACCCGGCCCGTTCCATGCACGACACCTTCTATGTTGAAGGCCAGGGCGGCAACCTGCTGCGCACACACACTTCGCCGATGCAGGTGCGCTACATGCAGACCAACAAGCCGCCGATCCGTATCATTGCGCCAGGTCGCGTGTACCGGGTGGACAGCGATGCGACCCACTCGCCCATGTTCCACCAGGTGGAAGGACTGTGGATTGACGAAGGCGTCAGCTTTGCTGACCTGAAAGCGGTGTTCATGGACTTCCTGAAAACCTTTTTTGAAACCGATGACATCACCATTCGGTTCAGGCCGTCCTTCTTCCCGTTCACCGAACCATCCGCGGAAATAGACATGGCCTTCACCACTGGGCCCAACAAGGGCAAGTGGCTGGAAATTGCCGGTTGTGGCCAGGTGCATCCAAATGTATTGCGCCATGTGGGCATCGATCCTGAAACCTACACGGGCTTTGCCTTTGGTGTGGGCCCTGACCGCCTGACCATGCTGCGTTATGGCATCAACGACCTGCGCCTGTTCTATGAAAACGACATCCGTTTTCTGCAGCAGTTCAACTAAGCTCAATTAAATACAACCAAGCCGGTATTGGATATTTCAAGATGCAATTTACAGAATCCTGGTTGAAATCCCTTGTGAACACGCCATTGGCCACGCAGGAACTGGGCGACAGGCTCACCATGGCCGGCCTCGAAGTGGAAGAACTTGAACCGCTGGCACCCGAGTTTTCGGGCGTGGTGGTTGGGTTGGTTGTGAAAAAGGACAGGCATCCTGATGCAGACCGCCTGAGTGTGTGCCAGGTGCAGGTCGGTGAAGGCGATGTTCGGCAAATCGTTTGCGGTGCACCCAATGTGGCTGAAGGCCTGAAAGTGCCATGCGCCTTGCCTGGTGCTGTCTTGCCCGGCGACTTCAAGATCAAGCCCACGAAGATGCGCGGTGTTGAAAGTGGCGGCATGCTGTGTTCCGGGAAGGAACTGGGCGTGCCCAGCGATGTGGATGGTCTGCTGATTCTGAATGCAGAGTTCCCGGTGGGTGGCAACGTGCGCGACCTGCTGGGCCTGAATGAAATGAAGTTCACCCTGAAAATGACACCCAACCGCGCTGATTGCCTGAGCGTGTGGGGTGTTGCCCGGGAAGTGGCGGCACTCACCGGTGCCAGCCTGAATGCGCCTTCTTTCAAGCCAGTTGCAGCCAGCATCAGCGACACGCTGAAAGTGACGGTTGAAAACACCGACCTGTGCGGCCGCTTTGCAGGCCGCATCATTCGGGGTGTGAACAACACCGTGAAAACACCCCAGTGGATGGTCGACAGGTTGGAAGGTGCTGGCCAGCGCAGCCTGAATGCGCTGGTGGACATTTCCAATTACGTAATGCTTGAACTGGGCCGCCCCAGCCACGTGTTCGACCTGTCAAAAGTGCA
>DASUDJ010000112.1:0-4146 GCA_036275635.1 Limnobacter sp.
ACCTGGCCACCGTAATATTCATCTGCATATTCAGGCTGGGCCATGCAGGCCATGTTCACCAGCACCTGGGCTGCAAATGCCTCATGCAGTTCCCACACATCAATATTGGCCATGCTCAAACCGTTCCTGCTCAACAGCTTCGGGATTGAAACAGCAGGCCCGAGCAGCATTTCCTGCTCCAGGTTTTTCACGCCAGCCAACTGGTAATCCACCACGGTGGCCAGGGGCTGAAGGCCGTGTTGTTCCGCCGCCTGCTGGCTGGTAAGCAGCAAGGCTGCAGAACCGTCCGTGAAGCGGGAAGAACCTGCTGCGGTGATGATTCCATCCTTTTTGAACACGGGCTTCATCCGGGAGAGCTTGTCTGCCTTGCTGTCTGCCCGTGGTGTGTTGTCATGCGTAATGCTTTGCGAGAGACCAGGCACTTTCACTGGAACAATCGTGTTTTCAAAATGCCCCTGTTCAAGCGCCTCAATCGCAAGCCGATGGCTGCGCTCGGTGAATTCATCACAGGCCTGGCGACTCACCTTGAACTTCTGCACCATTTGCTCGGCGCACACGCCCATGGTTTTTCCGGTGGTGAAATCCGTGCCGGTGGGCATGGCGGGTTTCAGATCGGCCGGGCGCAGCGTCAGCAGGTTTTTCACAATATTTCCGGCGGAAGGGTCTTGCCGCAACTTCATGGCAGCACGCCGGATTTTCTGTGAATAGCGGATTGGCAAGTCGGAAAAACTTTCCACACCGGCAGCAATGCCCACATCAATCCGGCCCAGTGCAATCATGTCGCACAGGTTTGAAAAACCCATGCTGGCTGAAAGCCCGGCCATGGAGGTTGTGTAGGCAGGAATGGTGGCAGGCAGACCCGCACTCAGCATGCTCTCGCGGGCCACATTGCCGGTTTCAACTTCATGCAGCACCGTGCCCATGGTGACCAGGTTGATGCTGTTCGGGTTGATGCCGGTTTTTTCCACCAGGCCTGCAATCGCCTTGCCGCCCAATTCATAGGTCATCAGTTCGGAATAGGCACCGCCTGAATCCAGAAAGGGGGTGCGAACGCCATCCACGATCACGGCCTTGTTCAGCCTGCTGTGTTGGGCAGAACTCATTTGAATCGCCCTACCATGTGTGGCGTGCCATCTGCTGCAGCAAGGCGCAACTGCCTGTAACCCTGCCCATCCACACCGGTACTGACTTCAACCTGCATGTCGGCATTGGGCAAGGGAAGCGGCTTGATCCAGCGCACATCCAGGTCATTGATGACCAGGTCAGCATTCAGAAGGACTTCCCAGGTCCTGGCCAGTTGGCCGAAACCATGCAGGATGCAGCTTTTGAATCGGGTGCGTTTGCCCACCGCCTTGATGGTGTGAATCGGATTGAAATCACCTGTCAGCATGGCAAATGCCAGGCCATCCTCTTCATCCGCAGTCCAATGACCCACCAGTTCAAATTCTGGATCAACCCGCTTTTCAGCCTTGCCTTTCGAGGAGGGCCGGCCCTTGGGCACGGTGGAATAGCTGTCGATCACCATGGCCAGTTGCCCATCAGGCTGGTTGGCCTGAATACGGGTGTGAATGCGGATTCGATCGGCCTCTTCTGCAACATCCATCAGGCTGCCATGCAGGCTGAATGGCTGGTTGCGTTCGAGTGGCTGATGCACCTGGATGCGCACGCCCTGGTTCAAGAGCGACAGCAAATTGTAGGGCGCAAGGCCGCCCAATCTGGCCAGCATGGGCATGGCCCAATGGCTGCAGAAATGCACAGGCAAGGTGCTGGAATAACGACTGGCGGGTGCGCCAGCCCAGGCTGCGTACTGGTCCACGATTTCATTGTTCATGGGTGCAACACTGCTTTTCAGGTGCACAGGCAACTGTGGCAACTGGCCGGGTCGGGTTATCGGCGTGGCGTTGCGAATGGCCGCCCAGCCCATGGCGCGGATGTTGGGCCAGTGGGTGGCGAGGTATTTGATTGGATAGTCTGCGAGCATGTCTGTGAAAAAATACGAAAGTGTTTCAGGTAACAGGGAGTGACGACAAACGGGCAGGCATGGGCCTGCCCTTGCCGGATTTACAAACCCAACTGCTTGCCAATAATCTCGTTCATGATTTCATAGGCGCCGCCACCAATTGATGCAATTCGGTTGTCGCGGTACAGGCGCTCTACCAGGCTTTCACGCATGTAGCCCATTCCGCCGAAAATCTGCACGGCTTCATTCGTGATGAAGTCGGAAGTCTTCGTGGCAAAGTTCTTGGCCATCGACACTTCCTTCAATGCAGGCTTTCCTGCCTGCATGCGAGCTGCAACCCGGTAAGTGAATTCACGGCTGGCCTCCAGTTGCGTGGCCATGTCTGCCAGCTTGTGACGAATCACCTGGTGCTTGCTCAAAGGCTTGCCGAATGTGTTGCGGTTCTTTGAATAGGCCAGTGCCTCATTGAACGCCAGTTCTGCCAATGTGTTGGAATAACAGGCCAGCCCAAGTCGCTCGGATTCAAAGTTCATCATGATCATCATGAAGCCGCCGTTTTCAATGCCGATCAGATTCGACTTCGGCACCACCACATTGTCGAAAAACAGTTCAGCCGTGTCGCTGCACCACCAGCCCATCTTCTTCAATGGCTGGCCGGTGGTAAAACCGGGCATTCCTTTTTCCATCAACAACAGGCTGATGCCGCCATAACCCTCACCGCCTGTACGCACGGCGACAGTGTAATAATCGGCGCGAATGCCGGATGTGATGTAGATTTTGGAGCCGGACACCTTGTAGTGGTCGCCACAATCCACGGCCCGGGTTTTCAGGTTGGCCACATCAGACCCACCACCGGGCTCTGTTACGGCAAGCGCAATAATCTTCTCGCCGCGTAATACCGGCGGAACAATGCGCTGCTTCATTTCGGGACTGCCCCATTTTGCAATCGGCGGCAGGGAAATACCATGCGACATCAGGCTGGCGAAGAAACCACCGGAACCTGCACGCAGCAGTTCCTCAGTGGCCACCAGGTTCATGAACACATCGCCTTCGAAGTTGCCGCCAAACTCTTCCGGATAGCCGATGCCCAGGATGCCGGCCTCACCGGCCAGGTTGAAAATTTCCCGTGGGAATGTGCCTGCCTCCTCCCATTCATTGATATTCGGCTGCACATGCCGTTCTACAAATCGACGGATGTTGCGGCGAACTTCTTCATGGGTGGAATTGAAATATTCGGTGAACATGTGGACCCTTTGCTTGAATTGGAATGTGGATCAAGAAACATGATTCATATTCCAGCGTAGCGCCAGCAGCGCCAAGGGCAATGCCCGACATCATGGGGGTAAATAGCGACAGCGTGTCTTTATTTACCCCGCACCTGAAGGATGAAGTCCTGGGGAGACAAACCAAACCAGCGTTTGAAAGCCCGCCGGAAATTCGACACCTCCTGATAGCCCAGCGACAGCGCAACAGATTCCACCGTGTTGTTGCCCAACAGCAAACTGGCCTTCGCCTGCCGACCCAGTTCCGAATCCCGCAGGGTTTGATAGCTGGTGTGCTCATCCCGCAGGTAGCGCATCAACGTGCGGGAAGACAGGTTGAAATGCTGGGCCAGCTGTTCACAGGTCCAGATCTGGCCGGGATTGCTGCGCAAAATTTCTGTTACCCGGGCGCTCCAGGTGCCTGGCTTTCGCTGCTCAAGCAATATCTGCTCGCAACGGGTCAGCGCCATGGCGTAGGTTTCTGCATCCGCCATGGGATTGGGCATCAGGGCCAGGCCATGCGGAATCAGCACCCGGGTGTTGGATTTGCCGAATTCACACGGTGCATGCAGGTACTGGCTGTACTGGCTTGCATGCGGGGGGGCCGGATACGCCAGTTCAACCCGCAGTGCTGGGTCGGGCTTGCCCATGATCATGCCCAGGTGATTGATCAAGGTGGCCAGTGCAGCTTCGCAGAAAAAACGGCCTACTTCATCCAGTTCAATGCCCATGCGGATGATCACTGCGAAATAATTGCTGCCCACCTGCCCTTCCATTCTTGCAAAACCACCCCGCAGGTCATGGAATTTTTCCGTGGCTTTCCAGGCATGGCCCAGTGTGGGCGAAGATGCAATCAGGCTGCCCAGCGGGCCATGCGCAGCCATGTGCAGGTTGGCTCCCCAGCGCAGGCCCAGTGCCGGGTTG
>DASUDJ010000113.1:0-4741 GCA_036275635.1 Limnobacter sp.
AGTAATCTTCTGCAAGCAGGCCCAGTGCACGGGCCTTGATGCGCATGTTGATGTCCTTGGACACCAGCGCCACTTCACGGTCCGGATGCAGCTTGCTGAGTGCAAACACCACACCCAGGATCTGATTGTCGGCTTTCCCCACGGGCAAGGTCTTGGGCAGTTCCGCAGACAGTTCAGTGGTTTGCACCAGTAGCCTGCCGAGCGCATCCGAGTTGCCGAGGCGGTTCAGGGCCACGCCTTTTTCGATGTCCTCGATGTTTTCCATCAGGGCATCCAGCGCACGGCTCACCTGGCGGGCATGGCGGGCCACCTCAGACATGCCCTTCTTGTGGTTGTCCAGCTCTTCCAGGGTGATCAGCGGCAGGAACACATCATGTTCTTCAAACCTGAAGAGCGATGTTGGGTCGTGCATCAGCACATTCGTGTCCAGCACGAATATTTTCTTGCCGGTCAGCGACACCTGGCGCTTGGCCTTTGGCACGGGTGTGTCGGCTGGCCGGGCACTTTTGGCTGCGCTTGCGACCACCGCTGTTTTGGTTGACCTTGATTCAGGCGCCCGGGCTGTTCCCGGGTTGCTGGAGGCCAGGCTAAGGCCAGGCTTGGCAGCAATCTGCTGCGGTTCTTCAGGTTCTGATTTACGGGTGGCTCTTTTTACCTTGGGCGCCGCGATCGGAGGAATGTCATTCAGGGTTGTTGCTGGTTTGCTGGGTTCTTTTGGAAGAGGCATTGTCAACGATCTGAAGTAAGAAGCTCATAAATCGCGCGGGGTCGTCAATCCAGCGCCCTTGGAGTATTAGTCGCCTAATGTTCGAACAAAGTCAAGCACAGCCTGCGCATGGCCAGGCACCTTCACACCGCGCCATTCCTGCACCAGCACACCTTTCCTGTTGATTACAAAGGTACTTCTTTCCACGCCCCTCACCTGTTTGCCGTACATGTTCTTCATTTTCATGACGTCAAAAATCTCGCACACTTTTTCATCCGGATCCGAGATCAACTCAAAAGGCAGCCCAAGCTTGGCCTTGAAGTTGTCATGTGATTTCAGGGAGTCGCGGGATACACCGAAAATTTCGCAGCCCGCCTTCTGAAATTCGGCATGCAGGTCACGGAAGTTCTCGCCTTCGGTTGTGCAACCGGGCGTGCTGTCTTTCGGGTAAAAATAAATCACCAGGTTTTTACCTGCCTGGGCAGCCAGGCTGAATTCACCGCCAGTGCAGGCGGCTGAAAAACCAGGAACGGGGGAATTGATTTCAACTGACAAGGTACTGCTCCAGAAAAGCCATGTTTGACACTGGTTTCCAGTATAACCACAGGCTTTCTGGCCAATGCAATTCAAACGTCAGGAACGCGCCAAAAGCGCTACGCCCAGCACAATCACCCCGATGGCCACCCAGCGCTGCAGGCTGACTGGTTCATTCAAAATGTACTGCGCAGCAAAGGCATTGATGACATAACCAACGGCCAGCATGGGGTAGGCCAGGGTGACATCCACCCGGGAAAGAGCCATCAGCCAGATCAGCAGCGAAAAGCCATAGCAGAACAGGCCAAGGATCATCGGCCACTGCAGGAACAGGGCAGACATGGCACTCAAACTGAGCGCGCTGGAAGCCTGGATGACGCCCACCTTGTTGGTGGCCATCTTCAGCAGCAATTGGGCAACCGCATTCAGCACCACGCCGGAGAAAACCAGCAATGCAGCCTGGCCGTTCACAGCAGGATGGCGGCAATCACGTGCCGCCCCTCGCCAATCAGGATGTTGTAGGTGCGGCAGGCCGCCTGGCTGTCCATGTATTCAACCGGGCACTTCTTGCCGGCGAAGAACTTTCGAATGTCCATGCCAGGGAATACCTGTTTTGGCCCGGTGCCGATCAACAGCACTTCCATGCTGGTTGGGCACTGGCTGTGCAACCATTCACAGTGCTCGACAGTCAGGGGGCCGTTTCCGGCGTTTTCCCAGATTCGTGGGGTGAAATCGGTGCCGAAAACCACGCTTTCGGTCTGAAGCCTGCCGCTGATCACGACACCTTCTTCGTCATACCGCTGCACGACGAATTGATTGTCGAGCGATTCAGGTTGAAATTTCATTCGAAAGATACTCCAGGATGCCGTCCAGCCTATGCAGGGCGTGGTCTAAAGGGTTAAATTATAAGACTTTGCGCAAGCAAAATAATAATCACGACAACAATCCATTCGCAGGTCCAAATGAAACCCATTCTGAAATCCGCCAAGCTGGCCAATGTTTGCTATGACATCCGTGGTCCGGTGATGCAGCGAGCGCGCCAACTGGAAGAGGAAGGGCACAAGATCCTGAAGCTGAATATTGGCAACCTGGCCCCGTTTGGCTTTGAAGCGCCTGATGAAGTCAGGCAGGATGTGATCATGAACCTGGGCGAGGCCTCCGGTTATAGCGACAGCAAGGGTTTGTTTGCAGCCCGCAAGTCCATCATGCATTACACCCAGCAGAAGAAAATCAAGGGTGTAACACTTGACGACATCATCATCGGCAACGGTGTGTCCGAGTTGATCGTGATGAGCATGCAGGGCTTGTTGAACAATGGGGATGAAGTGCTGCTGCCAGCGCCTGATTACCCCCTGTGGACAGCAGCGGTCAGCATTTCCGGCGGTACCCCGCGCCATTACCTGTGTGACGAGCAAAGCGACTGGTACCCCGACACCAAGCACATGCGCAGCCTGATCAATGAAAAAACCAAGGCGATGGTCATCATCAACCCCAATAACCCTACCGGCGCGCTTTATCCGGAAGAGGTGTTGCGGGAACTGGTGCAGATCGCCCGTGAACACCAGCTGATCATCTTCGCGGATGAAATCTACGACAAGATGCTGTACGACGGTGCAGAGCACACATCCATTGCCTCGCTGGCTGATGATGTGTTGTTCATCACCATGAATGGCCTGTCAAAGAACTACCGCGCCTGCGGTTACCGGGCTGGCTGGATGGTGATTTCCGGCGACAAGCGCCATGCCACCGATTACATTGACGGCCTGGGCATCATGGCTTCCATGCGCCTGTGTGCCAACGTGCCTGGGCAATACGCCATTCAGACCTCGCTGGGTGGTTACCAGAGCATCAATGACCTGGTGGGCCCAGGCGGCAGGCTGACCCGGCAGCGCGACCTGGCCTATGACCTGATGACTTCCATCCCCGGTGTCAGCTGCGTGAAGCCAAAGGCGGCGCTGTACCTGTTTCCGAAGCTGGACCCGAAAATCTATCCGATCAAGAATGACCAGCGCTTTGTGCTGGAGCTCCTGGAGGCAGAAAAGGTGCTGGTGGTGCAGGGTACAGGCTTCAACTGGATCAACCCGGATCATTTCCGGGTGGTTTTCCTACCCAACACCGATGATTTGACGGATGCAGTTGGTAGAATTGCACGCTTCCTAGAAAGTTATCGAAAACAACACCTTGGCTGATTCCAAAATGAACAAACCTCTACGAGTGGCCCTGCTGGGTTTGGGTACCGTCGGTTCCGGCACTTTCAATGTGCTGAAAGACAATGCAAATGAAATTGAACGCAGGGTGGGTTTTCCCATCCAGATCAAAGTCATTGCTGACCTGAACACCGAGAAGGCCCGCGAAATGGCGGGCAGCAGTGCCGACGTGGTGGCTGATGCATTTGAGGCCGTGAAGCGTGACGACGTGGATGTCGTGGTCGAGTTGATCGGCGGCTACACCATTGCAAAGCAACTGGTGCTGGCGGCAATCAATGCCGGCAAGCACGTGGTAACAGCCAACAAGGCCTTGCTGGCAGTGCATGGTGATGAAATTTTTGCAGCAGCAGAGGCCAACAATGTGATGGTGGCCTTCGAAGCGGCTGTGGCCGGCGGCATTCCTGTGATCAAGGCAATCAAGGAAGGCCTTGCTGCCAACCAGATTGAATACGTGGCCGGCATCATCAACGGCACCTGCAACTTCATCCTGTCGGAGATGCGTGACAAGGGTCTGCCATTTGCAGACGTACTGGCACAGGCGCAGGCTTTTGGTTACGCCGAGGCCGACCCCACCTTCGACATTGAGGGCGTGGATGCAGCCCACAAGATTACCCTGCTGAGCTCGCTGGCCTTCGGCGTGCCGGTCCAGTTCGACAAGGCCTACATCGAAGGCATTACCAAGCTGACCAAGGAAGACATCCAGTTTGCAGAGCAGCTGGGCTACCGCGTGAAATTGCTGGGCATTGCCAAGCGCACTGCACAGGGCGTTGAGCTGCGCGTGCACCCAACCCTGATTCCTTCAAAGCGCTTGATTGCGAACGTGGAAGGCGTGATGAATGCAGTGCTGGTGAAGTCCAATGCAGTTGGTCCCACGCTGTATTACGGCCCGGGCGCAGGCAGCCTGCCCACCGCATCTGCTGTGGTGGCCGACCTGATTGAAATTGCACGCGCCAGCCAGGCCC
The DNA here is from genome assembly GCA_036275635.1 of Limnobacter sp. GTDB lineage: Bacteria > Pseudomonadota > Gammaproteobacteria > Burkholderiales > Burkholderiaceae_B > Limnobacter. Next base: position 4,410 of record DASUDJ010000113.1, read on the forward strand.
CACTGGCCAGCCGTGTGCCAGTATTGGCTTTCCAGAAGGAAGGCATCCAGGACCTTCCCGTGCTGTCCATGGAACAGGTCGAAACTGCCTTCTACCTGCGCCTTGCAGTGGATGACAAGCCCGGTGTGTTGGCAGATGTGACCCGCCTGTTGGCCGATAACCGAGTGTCGATTGAAGCCATGATCCAGCGCCAGGCCACCAGTGAACAGCAGACTGCCGAAATAGTATTGTTGACCCACCGTTGCGTGGAAGGTAACGTGAACAAGGCCATTGCCAGCATTGAAGCGCTTGCCAGCGTGCACGGCCCCCTGACCCGTATTCGCGTAGAGGAC
>DASUDJ010000114.1:0-9835 GCA_036275635.1 Limnobacter sp.
TTAGGGATCCCTTTTTCGTTATGGCGGAGACGAGAAGATTCGAACTTCCGATACCCTTTTGGGGTATGCTCCCTTAGCAGGGGAGTGCCTTCGACCACTCGGCCACGTCTCCAGAAGGCCGAATTATACACGGTTTCAGCCAAAAAGTTGCTAGCGGGCGCAAATCGCTTTCATGCAATCAACGCCCTTCCCCGTGCGGGGTAGACAAGCTTCAGGCCGCTTCCTTTTCCAGCCCGAATGCCTTGTGCAGTGCACGCACGGCCAGTTCCATGTACTTGTCGTCGATCAGCACGGACACCTTGATTTCCGAAGTGGAAATCATCTGGATGTTGATGCCCTCTTCAGACAAGGTCTTGAACATCAGGCTGGCCACGCCCACGTGCGAGCGCATGCCGATGCCCACGATGGACACCTTGCACACATTGGTGTCGCCTGCCACTTCACGTGCGCCCACGCTGCCCTGGATCTTGTTCTTCAACAGGTCCATGGTCTTGTTGAATTCATTGCGGTGCACAGTGAAAGTGAAGTCGGTGGTGCCATCCGAACCCTGGTTCTGGATGATCATGTCCACATCAATATTGGCCTCCGCAACCTGGCCAAGGATTTGATAAGCCACGCCAGGCTTGTCGGGTACGCCACGAATGGTCACCTTGGCTTCATCACGGTTGAAAGCGATACCGGAAACAACAGCTTGTTCCATATGTTCATCTTCCTCAAAAGTAATCAGGGTGCCAGATACCTTTTCTTCATCCAGCGACATCATGGGGTCGGTCAGGCTTGACAACACGCGGGTGGGCACACGGTACTTGCCAGCAAATTCCACGGAGCGGATCTGCAGAACCTTGGAACCCAGCGAAGCCATTTCCAGCATTTCTTCGAAAGACACCACGCGCATGCGGCGCGCTTCAGGCACCACGCGTGGGTCGGTTGTGTACACGCCATCCACGTCGGTGTAGATCAGGCATTCTGCCGCCTTCATTGCTGCAGCAATTGCAACAGCAGAGGTGTCAGAGCCACCACGGCCGAGGGTAGTCTGGTTGCCCAACTCATCAATGCCCTGGAAACCGGTGATGATGACCACCTTGCCAGCATTCAGCTCGGCCTTCACGCGCGTGTCGTCAATCGACTCGATTCGGGCCTTGGTGTAGCTGCTGTCGGTCTTGATGGGCACCTGCCAGCCAGAGAAGCTGATTGCGTCCAGCCCTTCTGCTTTCAGTGCCATGGCCAACAGGGCAACAGAGGCCTGCTCACCGGTACAGCACAACATGTCGAGTTCGCGTGGATCAGGCTCAGCCTGGATTTCCTTGGCCAGGCCAATTAATCGATTGGTTTCACCCGACATGGCAGACGGTACCACCACCATTTGATAGCCCGCGCGATGCCACTTGGCGACACGCTTGGCTACATTCTTGATACGTTCCGTGGACCCCATGGAGGTGCCACCGTATTTATGTACTATCAGTGACATAGTCAGATCGCCCTGCACAAACAAAAAGCGCGAACCATTTCGCGCTTATAAATCAAACAGTTGAACATTTTACCTCAAGCACTGACTTGAAGCTGACAACAAGTATTAAATACCGCTTGCAGAATCAGATGCAGATTTCGATTTCACGGCAGACTGTCGCAGCAAAACAGACAGCCCTGCCTTCGCACTTCATCTATTGATTGGCGGAGTAACCCAGGTTCATCTGCATGCCGCCTGATTCCACCACCTCCGGATGCTTGCGCATGTGTTCAAGGCGGTCCAGGTATTCGGTGGTGACATCACAAGTGATGTAATGGCCATCAAAACAGCTGGCATCGAAAGTCTGGATTTTCGGGTTCAGGTCGCGCACCGAGCGCTTCATGTCTTCAATGTCCTGGTAGAACAGCGCATCCGCACCAATCTCTGCGCAGATTTCCTCGTCACTCCGGTTTGAGGCGATCAGTTCATCCCGGGTGGGCATGTCAATGCCATACACATTCGGAAAACGGACCGGAGGTGCAGCTGATGCAAAAATCACCTTCTTGGCACCCGCTTCGCGGGCCATCTGCACGATTTCACGGCTGGTGGTTCCGCGCACAATTGAATCATCCACCAGCAACACAGTCTTGTTCTTGAATTCGACTGAAATTGCATTCAGCTTCTGGCGCACGCTCTTCTTGCGCACCGCCTGCCCTGGCATGATAAAAGTGCGGCCAATGTAACGGTTCTTGATGAAGCCTTCCCTGTAGGGAACACCCAACTGGTTGGCCAGCTCAAGTGCAGCCGGGCGACTTGAATCGGGAATCGGCATGACCACGTCGATTTCACCGGCGGGCAGGCCCTTGCGAACCTTGTCCGCCAAGTACTCACCCATTTTCACGCGCGCTTCATACACGCTGATTCCATCCATGACTGAATCAGGACGGGCCAGGTACACATATTCAAAAATACAGGGATTCAATGAAGGCTTTTCCGCACACTGCTGGGCGTACAGGTTTCCATCCAGGTCAACAAACACGGCTTCACCGGGATCGATGTCGCGCACGAATTCAAAGCCCATGCCCACGAGCGCAACCGACTCGGATGCAAACATGTATTCGGTGCCGTGTTCGGTTTCTGCCTTGCCCAGTACCAGGGGGCGAATGCCGAACGGGTCACGGAAGGCCAGCAAGCCATACCCGGCAATTTGTGCCACGCAGGCGTAGGCGCCACGGGCACGGGCCTGCATGCCAGCCACTGCCCTGAAAATAGTGGCAGGGTCGAGTGAATAGCCGGAAGCGCTGGACTGCAATTCATGGGCCAATACATTCAACAGCACTTCCGAATCGGAATTGGTGTTGATGTGCCGGCGGTCGTTCTTGAACAGTTCCGCTTTCAGGCGTTCACTGTTGGTCAGGTTGCCATTGTGGGCCAGCACCAGTCCATAGGGTGCGTTCACGTAGAAAGGCTGTGCCTCATCCATGGCCACGGCTGAACCTGCGGTGGGATATCGGACATGGCCGATACCCATGTTGCCCGGAAGCGAACGCATGTTTCGGGTGCGAAATACATCACGCACCAGGCCATTGCCCTTGGACATGGAAAAAGAATTGCTGTGTGCCGTGGCAATGCCGGCGGCGTCCTGCCCCCGATGCTGCAACAGCAACAGGCTGTCATACAACGTCTGATTAACTGGAGAGAAACCGGCGATACCGACAATCCCGCACATTGAAAGCTCCTAGTAGCGCACCCACTTGGCCACACTCTCAGGCAAATGCGGCTTGACTTCCCGAACCGCATCCACCGCCAAGGGGGACAACATGGCATTCCGCCAAAATGGCTGTTCCGGAAGCGAGGTAAAACCCGCGCCGATAACCAGCACCAACACAATAAATAAACCTCTCGCCAGGCCAAATGCACCACCCAGGCTTCGATCAGCAAAACCCAGGCCGGCCGCAGCCACAATCTTTCCCAGCAGCGAAATCAGGATGGCACCCACCAGCATCGACCCAAAAAACGCAGCGGCACAGCCAATCAGGGCTTTCATGGGGGGTGTCAACGATTCCGCCCACTCCATGTACACAGCAAATTCTGCACCGTATTTATTGGCCAGCCAGAATGCAAATACCCAGTTGGCCAGTGACAGCACCTCTTTCACCATGCCACGGAACAGTCCAAGAATGACCGACAGCACCAGCACCGCGATCACGATGTAATCAAACAGGGTCACTGCACGACTCTCGCAGCAGTGTAACCGGCACCCGCAAGGCGGGCCTTTGTTTCATCTGCCTTCGCCTGGCCGGAAATCGGCCCCACACGGACACGGTATACAGTACCCGCCTGGCCAGAGGTGGCCTCTACCCTTGACTGAAAGCCTTTCCCGCCAAGCTCCCGGCTCAGAGCATCTGCTCGGGCCTTGTCGCCCACGGCAGCCACCTGCACCCAAAAGGTTTCGGTTGTCTTGCTTTCGGACCTGGATTCAGGCTTGGCCTCTGGCTTGGCGAATGCGGCAATTGGATCCTCGGCAGGCTTGGACTCTGCTTTGGGTTCTGGCTTGGGTTCTGGTTTCGGCTGTGCCTTCTGCTCCGGCTTGGGCTCTGGCTTGGCTTCCACCCTTGGCTCAGGCTTCGGCTCAGGTTTCGCTTCCACCCTAGGCTCAGGCTTCGGATCAATTTCAAGTGGCGGTATTACAGCGGGGGGTGTAACAGCGGGTGGAACGACTGCAGGTTCAATTTTTTCCTGTCGCGTTGTTTCAACAGGAGGCTTGGAAGGAAGCTTTGCCACCTCAGTGGGCGTGTCTGTGGAGGGTCGCTCAGGCACCACCAACTCGATTTCGCTGCTGGTGCGGGCCGGCTCATTTTCCACCAATGCAGGCACGATGATGATGGCCGCGAGGAACAATGCAATCGAGCCCACCAACCGCCTTCTGGACCTGCGTTTCAACTCGTCAACCGGATCGTTGTTGACTTTGTTCCTGGCAGTAGAACGCGAATTTGAACTCACCTGCACTCCTGTAATTGTTTAACCGGGTCGCTTGCGAAGCGCTTCTTTGGCCTGCATGGCCTGCGCAACCACCAGGAAAGATCCAAAAACGAGGATTCTATCATTCGGCGGCACTGCAGAAGTGACCACCGCATACGCTTGGCTCACACTCTCGTAACACTGCACGCTTTTTTCCGGTGGCTGCTTGGCAATACCACCCTTGCCCAGTGCCTGGGCATTGCCTGCCCAGTCAAAGGCATCTGAATCCACGCCAGCCAGTTGTAACTGCTGCAACAACTGCTCGGTGCTGCGACCCCTTGCGCCTTCCAGCGGCACCAGGTGCCAGTGGTCCACCCGGTCTTTCAGGGCTTTTACTACTTCGACCGCATCCTTGTCGGCCAGCATGCCGAAAATGCAGTGGGTGTAGGGAAAGAAACCCATGTTGTCCAGGCTTTCACGCAAGTGGGCCGCCGCATGTGGATTGTGCCCCACATCCAGAACCACCGTGGGTTGACCCGGCAACACCTGGAAACGCCCTGGCCATTCCACCAGCAGGAAGCCCTGTCGGATGGACTGTGCCGGCACCGGCAGGCGGTCCCGCACAGCTTCCAGCGCAGCCAGTGCAGCAGATGCATTCAATAGCTGATTGGTGCCCCGCAAGGCCGGATAGGCCAGCGCTGCCCTGCGCATGCCTCGGCCGCCATAGGCCCACTGCTGCTTGTCGCCGCTGTAGTTGAAATCCCGGCCGAACATCCACAGGTCGGCACCAATTGAATCGGCATGATCAATCACGCTCTGTGGCGGCTTGGGGTCGCCTACGATTGCTGGCTTGCCTGACCTGAAAATACCGGCCTTCTCGCGGCCAATGCTTTCACGGTCCGGCCCCAGGAATTCCTTGTGGTCAAGGTCTACGCTGGTGCAGATTGCACAGTCGGTGTCGAATATATTCACTGCATCCAGCCGACCACCCAGGCCAACTTCCAGGATAACTACATCCAGGGGCAATCGTGAAAACACGGCAGCAATTGCCAGGGTGGTGAATTCGAAATAGGTCAGGGAAATGCCGGTGGCTGCACGTGCATCTTCAACTTGCACAAAGGCTTCAATCAACTGGCTTTCTGCCACCTCCTCCCCGTTGATGCGGGCCCGCTCGGTGAAGCGGATCAGGTGGGGCGAGGTGTACATGCCCACCTGGTAACCAGCCTGGATCAGGATGCTTTCCAGCATGGCGCAGGTAGAGCCCTTGCCATTCGTGCCTGCCACGGTGAACACCAGGCCCGGCAGGTTCAAATCCATGTGCTGCTGCACGGCCTTTACCCGATCCAGCCCCATGTCAATCGGCTTGCTGTGAATCGACTCAAGGTAAGCCAGCCAGTCATTCAGACTGGCGGTGGCTTCTGGGCGAACGGGTTTGCCGGAACTGGATGCGGGTACTGCAGGATTCAAACCAACCTCTGGATGAAGGAACCGAAAAACATGGAGCTGAAAATCAGCAACTACAAAACATGGAACAATGAAATCAGGCAGCCTGGTCGAGCTGTTTTTTCATCAGCAGGGCCAGCAAGCTGCCCAGGGTTTTCTTCATTTCGCGGCGATCAATGATGCAGTCGACTGCACCTTTCTCCAGCAAAAATTCTGCACGCTGAAAACCTTCCGGCAAGGTTTGCCGAACGGTCTGTTCAATCACCCGTGGGCCTGCAAAACCGATCAGCGCCTTGGGCTCGGCCACCACGATGTCGCCCAGGAATGCAAAGCTGGCTGACACGCCACCCATGGTGGGGTCGGTCAGCACTGAAATGTAGGGCAGTTTCGCCTGGCTTAGCTTGGCCAGCATGGCAGAAGTCTTGGCCATCTGCATCAGCGATCCCAGCCCTTCCTGCATGCGGGCACCGCCGGAAGCAGCTATGCTGATGAAAGGTACATTCGCATCCAGTGCAGCCTGAACGCCGCGGCAGAAACGCTCGCCCACCACCGAGCCCATGGAACCACCCATGAATTCGAATTCGAAACAGGCAATTACCACTTCCTGGCCATTCATCACGCCTTTCTGGACCAGCAAGGCATCTGTTTCACCAGTCTGCTCTCTGGCCTCATTCAATCGTGCGGTGTAGCTTTTGCTGTCCTTGAACTTCAGGGTGTCCATCGGCAAGACTTCCTGGCCGATTTCTTCACGCTGGTCATTGTCAAACAGCAGGTTCAGCCGTTCGCGGGAGCCGATTCGCATGTGGTGGGCGCAGGATGGGCATACCATGGCATTGCTGACAAGGTCATTCTGATACAGCACCGCATCACAACTCTTGCACTTGGCCCAGATGCCTTCCGGCACACTTTTCTTGGCGGCATCACCCGGGGTTTTTGATGAAATCCTGGGTGGGATAATCTTGTCAAACCAACTCATTCACATTCCCTTAAATTGCGCATCAAGCGCTGCACGGATCGGGGCGATGAACCGCCCCGCCAAAGCGGCCGCCTCTTGTGGGCTGCCTGCTTCTAGATACTGGATCAGGGCCGAACCGATCACCACCGCATCAGCCGATTCGGCCACCCGGCAGGCGGATTCGGCATCACGAATGCCAAAGCCCACACCCACGGGTACTTCAGTGTGCTGGCGTATTGTGGGTAACTTGGAACTGACCTCTGAAGCATTCAGATTCTGCGCACCCGTGACTCCCTTCAGTGACACGTAGTACACATAACCGCTTGCCGCCTTCGCCACTTTTTCAATCCGCTCATCCGAAGAAGTGGGTGCAAGCAAAAAAATAGGATCCAGGCCGGCCTCACGCAAATGCTTTGAAAACTCGATGGACTCTTCTGGCGGATAATCCACCACCAGCACGCCATCCACACCCGCTTTTTTGCATTCGCTTACGTACTTTTCAACGCCCATGCGCTCGATCGGATTGGCATAGCCCATCAGCACAATTGGCGTGTGCTGGTTGGTCTTACGGAATTCGGCCACATAATCAAGAATTTTCCGGGAGGTGATGCCCTTGGCCAGGGCGCGTTCGCTGGATCGCTGAATCACCGGGCCGTCAGCCATGGGGTCGGAAAAAGGAACACCCAGTTCGATGACATCTGAACCGGCATCAGCCAGCGCATGCAACATGGCCACGGTCTGCCCGGGTTCTGGGTCACCACCGGTGACAAACGGAATCAGGCCCTTGCGTCCCTCTTCCTTCAATTTCCTGAAAACTGCTTGAATTCTTGACATGGTTCTTGGGAATTGTTGTTGGATTTATTTTCTGCTGCAGGAAATTTCAGCGCCAGTCTTGCAATCGGGGTGGCAATAGAATTCCGCACCGCTCAGCCGGGCCACGGTGTGCATGTCCTTGTCTCCGCGACCTGACAGGTTGACCAGGATCACCTTGTCTTTCGGCAGGGTCTTCGCCAGCTTGGCCGCATGTGCAAGCGCGTGGCTGCTCTCAAGCGCGGGGATGATGCCTTCAATCCTGCAACATTGATGAAATGCCTCCAGTGCTTCCGCATCGGTTATTCCCACATACTCTGCACGGCCAGAGTCCTTCAGCCAGGCGTGCTCTGGGCCAACGCCCGGATAATCCAGACCAGCAGAAACCGAATGGGTTTCAATGATCTGACCGTCCTCGCTTTGCAACAGGTAGGTGCGGTTGCCGTGCAACACGCCAGGCGTGCCTGCACTCAACGATGCAGCATGTTTCCCGGTTTCAATGCCCTCACCTGCCGCTTCAACACCCACCAGCCGCACACCCTCCACGCTCAGGTAGGGATGGAAAATACCCATTGCGTTCGAACCGCCACCCACGCAGGCCAGCACATAGTCAGGCTGCTTGCCCGCCACCAGCGGCATCTGCTGGATGCATTCACGGCCAATCACGCTCTGGAAGTCGCGAACCAGCATGGGGTATGGGTGAGGACCCGCCACCGTGCCGATGATGTAGAAAGTGTCTTCCACATTGGTGACCCAGTCGCGCATGGCTTCATTGAGTGCATCCTTCAGGGTTCGCGAACCTGAAGTCACCGGCACAACTTCCGCGCCCAGCAGTTTCATGCGGAATACGTTCTGCGCCTGGCGGGCCACATCTTCCTGGCCCATGTACACCACGCATTTCATGCCATAACGTGCCGCCACAGTGGCTGTGGCCACACCATGCTGCCCGGCACCGGTTTCAGCAATCACGCGCGGCTTGCCCATGCGCTTGGCCAGCATGGCCTGACCAATGCAGTTGTTCACCTTGTGGGCGCCAGTGTGGTTCAGGTCTTCACGCTTGAAATAGATTTGTGCGCCACCCACCAGGTCAGACCATCTTTTTGCATGGTAAATCGGGCTCGGGCGACCCACGAAATGCTTCAGTTCACTTTCGAATTCAGCCAGGAATTCCGGGTCGTTCTGATAATGTGAATAGACGCTTTTCAGTTCATCCAGGGCATGAACCAGGGTTTCAGACACGAAGGTGCCGCCGTAGGGTCCGAAGTGACCGCTGGCGTCTGGAAATTCATAGGGTTTGTTCATGATGCTGCTCTACCTGGTTTCATTTAAAACAGCCCTGCATCGGCCTTCTGGACCGCCTTGCAGAACTTTTCGATTTTTTCGATGCTCTTGACACCGCGCGATGATTCGATGCCGCTGGACACATCCACACCATAAGGATTTAACCCATTGATCGCGGCGGCCACATTGCCGTCATCCAGCCCCCCGGATAATACCAAAGGCTGCTTCAGCTCACCGGGCCCCGGCAACAAAGACCAGTCAAAAGTGTGTCCAGTTCCACCATACGCCTCACTCCATGAATCCACAAGCAGGGCCTGTGCACTCCTGAACCTGTCACTTTCGACAAGCAGGTTGACCCCACTTCTCATGCGAATGGCTTTCATGAAAGGACGCTGGAAGCTTTCGCAGAAAGCCGGTTCTTCATCCCCGTGAAACTGCAGTAAAACATTCGGAATGCTGCGGATGACGGATTGCACGAAATCGGCTTCTGGATTCACAAACAAGGCAACGGGGGTTTGCCAGGCACCCAGGCAGCGGGCCAGGTGTGCTGCGGCATCCAGTTCGATATTGCGGGGCGAAGGCGGATAAAACACGAACCCCACCGCATCAGCACCAGCCTGAGTGGAGGCACGCACAGTGTCTTCGGTCTGAAAACCACACAGCTTGATTCGTGTTCTCATGCAAACAATTCCTGTATGCCAAATTCCGCCGGGTATTCAATACTCCACAGGCTAAGCCCCTGTGCAGGCCAGGTTTTTGCAGCCAGGCTGCGGTTTCGCGAGGCCAGCACTTCAGCCAGCCAGCTTTCGGACTGCCGTTGCAAGCCGATTTCCATCAGGCTGCCCACGATATTGCGCACCATGTGATGCAAAAACGCATTGCCGTGAATTTCGAAATAGCAATGGTCCCCATGCTCGACCAACTCGACTGAATACAGG
>DASUDJ010000115.1:0-10609 GCA_036275635.1 Limnobacter sp.
GCTGCTGGAAATCGCGGTGTTCAAGATCCAGGAATGGATCAACGCCTATATTGACCGCAAAGAGGGCAAGAAGGTGGCCCAGGCCCGAGTGGAAAAGGTTGAGCAGAAACGGGAAAAGTTCGAGGAGCAGAAGCCTGTTCGAATTGAGCCAGTGTCAGTACCGGTGGAACCCTCGGTGCAGGCCATCAAGGAAAAGCAGCAGCCCTTGTTTGCTGAACTGACTGAAACCGAGTTGCCTCCGCTGGGCCTGCTGGATGATGCCCCTGCTGCAATAGAAACAGTGTCTGCCGACACGCTGGAATACACCTCACGCCTTATTGAAAAGAAACTCAGCGACTTCGGTGTGCAGGTGCAGGTGATGGCAGCCCAGCCAGGCCCGGTAATTACCCGTTTCGAGGTGGAGCCAGCTGCAGGGGTGAAGGGTTCGCAGGTGGTGAACCTGGCCAAAGACCTTGCCCGTGCACTCAGCCTGGTGTCAATCCGGGTGGTGGAAACCATTTACGGCAAGAACCTGATGGGCCTGGAATTGCCCAACCCTCGCAGGCAGGTGGTAAAGCTGACTGAAATCCTGGGTTCCCAGGTATACAGCAGCAACAAGTCGCCAGTCACCATGGCCCTCGGTAAAGACATTGCCGGCAAGCCAGTGGTGGCGGACCTGGCCAAGATGCCCCACCTGTTGGTGGCCGGTACCACCGGCTCTGGCAAGTCGGTGGGTATCAATGCAATGATTCTCTCGCTGCTGTACAAGAGCGGTGCAGAAGAGGTGCGTCTTATCCTGATCGATCCGAAAATGCTTGAAATGAGCGTTTATGAGGGCATTCCTCACCTGTTGTGCCCGGTGGTCACCGACATGCGGCAGGCCGGCAATGCCCTGAACTGGGCCGTGGGCGAGATGGAAAAGCGCTACCGGTTGATGAGCAAGATGGGCGTGCGCAACCTGGCAGGTTACAACGCGAAAATTGCGGAGGCCAAAAAAGCAGGGCAAAGCATTCCCAACCCATTCAGCCTGACACCAGATGCCCCCGAGCCTCTGGACACCCTGCCGATGCTGGTCATCGTGATTGACGAACTGGCTGACCTGATGATGGTGGTGGGCAAGAAAATCGAAGAACTGATTGCCCGCCTGGCCCAGAAGGCCCGTGCAGCCGGTATTCACCTGATTCTGGCCACACAGCGCCCCTCGGTGGATGTGATAACCGGCCTGATCAAGGCCAACATTCCCACACGGATTGCATTCCAGGTTTCATCCAAGATCGATTCCCGCACCATCCTTGACCAGATGGGCGCCGAGGCTTTGCTGGGGCAGGGCGACATGCTTTATCTGCCGCCTGGTTCCGGCGTGCCCCAGCGGGTTCATGGCGCGTTTGTCTCGGATGATGAAGTACACCGGGTTGTGGAATATCTGAAGGAAAAGGGCGGAGAGCCGAATTACATCGAAGGCATCCTGGAGGGTGGCACTGCCGAGGAAGGTGGCAACGCCAGCATGGATGCCACTGCTGGCAGTTTTGACGGTGAAAAGGATGCCCTGTACGACCAGGCTGTCGCCGTTGTGCTGAAGCACCGCCGGGCCTCCATTTCATTTGTCCAGCGGCATTTGCGCATCGGCTACAACCGGGCTGCACGCCTGCTTGAAAGCATGGAACAGGCAGGGCTTGTTTCAGCCATGCAGTCAAATGGCAACAGGGAAATCATTGCCCGGGCAGAGGCTGGGCAGGAAGAGGAATAGGGCTTTGAATGGTTTGGCCGGTTTACCCGTTTGCCGCAAGTGCGTTAATGATCAGGACTGCAAAAGTACCCCAGGACTTATTCATATGTTGAAAATATTCGGCCAGGCATGCCTGGCAGCTTCGTTGCTTTTCTACGTTGGCTCAAGTGCGCTGGCTTCTGCCCAGGATGCATTGAACAGTTTCGTGAAAAACCGCAGCTTTGCGGAAGGCCAGTTTTCCCAGGTGGTGATGTCGCCCAGCGGCGCAGTGAAGCAAAGGGGTACTGGTGAATTTACCTTTTCGCGGCCTGGCAAGTTCCGCTGGGAAATCAAGAAACCCTATCCCCTGTTGCTGCTTTCCAATGGCAGCACGGTGGTGTCTTTTGATGAAGACATGGGTCATGCCACGCAGAAGCCGATCGGCAATGCCATGGATTCCACTCCAGTGGCCTTGCTGTTTGGCAGTAAGGATGTTGACAAGCTCTTCAACCTGAAGGACGAGGGCCGGAAAGATGGCCGGGAATGGCTGATGATCAGGCCCAAATCGAAAGACAACCTGTTTGAATTTGCACGGATCGGCTGGAAGGATGGTTTGCCCGTGAATCTTGAAATTCATGATGCACTGGGGCAAATCACCCAGCTGGAACTCAGCAACTGGCGGTTCGACAAACCCATGCCGGCCAGTTTCTTCGAGTTCAAGGCACCTGCCGGCGTGGATGTGATTCGCACCCAATGACGGGCGACCTTTTTGGCGATGAGGTGCCCGAGGGTACCGGTGTTCCACGGAAGAGCATTTCGGGGCGGCGGGATGCCGGTCAACTGGCAGAAGGAACGGCATCAGGCAGTTCAGTCCCGCTGGCCGAACGCATGAGGCCAAAAAACCTGGGAGAGGTGGTAGGTCAAACCCACCTGTTGGGACCCGGCAAGCCACTATCCCTGCTGTTTGAACAGAAACATGTGCATTCCCTGATCCTGTGGGGGCCTCCCGGAGTCGGTAAAACCACTCTGGCCCGCCTGTTGGCCAGTGCCGCCACTGCCCAATTTATTGCCCTGTCGGCAGTGCTTTCGGGCGTGAAGGAAATACGGGGGGCGATTGAGCAGGCTGCAGAGTATGCAAAAGCAGGCAAGTCCACCATCCTGTTCATTGATGAAATTCACCGCTTCAACAAGTCGCAGCAGGATGCATTGCTGCCTTTCGTAGAGTCAGGCTTGGTCACCTTTATCGGGGCCACCACGGAAAACCCATCATTTGAAGTCAATTCTGCCTTGTTGTCGCGTTCGCAGGTGTATGTGTTGAACAGCCTGGGCAATAAGGACTTCAAGGAACTGCTGCAGCGGGCCCAACTGGAGTTGCAAACCGACATTTCAATCGATGAAGAGGCTTTTGAAGCCTTGTGCAGCCACGCGGACGGTGATGCCCGTCGTTTTCTGAACCTGCTGGAAATTGCGCTGCTGCAGGTGAAGTCACTTGGCGAGCAAAGCCTGGACCTTGCCCAGTTGAAGAAAATTGCACCCTCGCAGATTCGCCGGTTCGACAAGGGAGGGGACGCCTTCTACGACCAGATATCTGCCTTGCACAAATCAGTCCGGGGTTCCGATCCGGATGCGGCCCTGTATTGGTTTTGCCGCATGCTGGACGGTGGAGCAGATCCGCGTTACCTGGCCCGGCGGATTGTCCGCATGGCCTGGGAGGACATCGGCCTGGCCGACCCCCGAGCGTTGACAATTGCAAATGAAGCCGCAGTGACCTATGAAAGACTGGGCAGCCCGGAAGGTGAACTTGCGCTTGCCCAATGCGTGCTCTACCTGGCAATTGCTGCAAAAAGCAATGCAGGTTACAACGCCTTCAAGGCAGCCACGACCCATGTAAAGCAAAGCAGTTCGCTGCCTGTGCCCATGCACCTGCGAAATGCGCCCACCCGCCTGATGAAGGAGTTGGGTCACGGTGCGGAATACAGGTATGCGCATGATGAAGAACACGGCCACGCGGCTGGTGAAACCTACTTTCCTGAAGGAATGGAACCACCTGTTTTTTATCATCCCACCGACCGCGGCCTGGAAGCGAAAATTGCGGAGAAACTGAATTGGCTGGCTCAGCGCAATTCCGAGGCACGCAACAACAAGTTTTAGTACCATCACGGCTACCGCCACCCAACCCTGTACCTGAGAAATAGTTATGTTAGACATTCAATTGCTTCGCAAAGACCTGGCCAGCGTTGCTGCCCGCCTGGCCAATCGTGGCTACAGTCTGGATATTGAGCAGTTCAACCGCCTTGAAAGCAGGCGCAAACAGTTGCAGACCGGCACTGAAGAATTACAGGCTCGGCGTAACACCATGTCCAAGCAGATTGGCCAGTTGAAAGCCAAGGGAGAAAATGTTTCTGCCGTCATGGCGGAAGTGGCTGGCCTTGGGGATGAGTTGAAGCGCAATGAAGCAGAGTTGGCCGCCTTGCAGGAAGAAGTGAATGCCTTTCTGCTGACCATTCCCAACCTGCCGCATGATTCCGTGCCTGTGGGCAAGTCGGAGGAGGACAACCTGGAGCTTCGTCGGTGGGGAACCCCATCCCGGTTTGATTTCGAAGTTCAGGATCATGTCGACATCGGCGTGAAACTGGGCCTTGATTTCGAGACGGCGGCCAACCTCTCGGGCTCGCGGTTTGCTGTTCTGAAAGGGCAGATCGCCAAGCTTCATAGGGCGCTGGCCCAGTTCATGCTGGACACCCACACTGAAGTGCACGGCTACACGGAACATTACACGCCCTATATCGTCAGGGGGCAAACATTGCAGGGTACCGGTCAACTGCCAAAATTTGCGGATGACCTTTTTTCGGTGAAAAAAGGTGGAGAGGAGGGCGGTGCGGACCCGTTGTACCTGATTCCAACTGCAGAAGTCACCTTGACCAACCTGGTTGCGGATCAGATCCTGAAAGCTGCGGATCTTCCTATCAGGATGACCGCCCATTCACCCTGTTTCAGGTCAGAGGCGGGTAGTTATGGTCGTGACACCCGTGGCCTGATTCGCCAGCACCAGTTTGACAAGGTGGAAATGGTTCGAATTGAAAATCCCGAACAATCCTATGCAGCCCTGGATGAGATGACCCAGCATGCAGAAAACATTTTGCAGAAACTGGGCTTGCCTTATCGGGTAATCGTATTGTGCACCGGCGATATGGGCTTTGGCGCCACCCGCACCCATGACATCGAGGTGTGGTTGCCCGCCCAGGGTACCTATCGCGAAATTTCATCCTGTTCGAATTGCGAAAGCTTTCAAGCCCGCAGGATGAAGGCACGTTTCAAGAATGAGGCTGGAAAAACCGAGTTCGTCCACACTTTGAATGGCTCAGGCCTGGCAGTCGGCAGAACCCTGGTGGCTGTTTTGGAAAACTATCAACAGGCTGATGGTTCCGTGCGTGTGCCCGAGGTATTACAGCCTTACATGGGTGGCAAAACAGTTTTGAAAGGCTGAACTGGAAGCCAGGTGAAAAACTGAATTTTTTCACCTGGTTGGGTTTGTTTACTTACTGTGCACCCACTGTTGCCTTGATTGCGGCAATGAATTTTTCACTTTGGGCAATGTTGCTGACCGTGACTTCCAGGCCATGCCGGGCCGAAGCCAGCCGAATGAAACGTTCCATCCTGCGCACTTCATGTCTGTTCCAACGGATGGTGAAGGAAATTACGCGGTTGTTGTCTATCCACACATTGCTGGGCTTCAGGAACATGAAGTCCCCCAGCGCTGTTTTTGGCAAACCTACCAGACCGGTGGCATCCTGACCCGTGAACTGCACCAGGAGAGGAGTACCTTGTTGCAGCCACTTGCTGTTTTCTATTGCATCGCAAAAGATTGAGCAGGTCGACCAGGTGAGGCCACTGTAACGGACCATGAAGGCCAGTCGAGACTCTTCGAAATTGTCAGTGACGTCCGACCCTACCGCGGCCAGGTCCTCTGGCTTTACCTTCAAAGACAGCAGTTCCTGCTCCAGGGTACTGTACGCCACGCTGGTACGAATCTGCTCTGGAATGGGTTTTACCTGCAACCAGTGGAAAAGGCAGTAGGAACGGGTGAGGCGTTCTGCAATCGAACTCATGGAAACTCCTGGCGACATGCTGCAATGCAATTTGTACCTGTCCACCCGCAGTTCAGATTCAATCAGAAAGTTCGGTTGGACAGTCTTCAACAGACCATGGTGTTGACTGTTGAAGACTGTGAATCCTCATCAAACTGCTGATTCCGGGCAAACATCAATGCGTTTACCCTGATCAGTGATCGTGATAGGACAAAAGGTTCAATTAGTATTAACGCAGCATGCCTGATTCGGCATACACAACTCAGTAATATGCCTACGCAGCTTTTTCCTGCTTGGTTTGACCACTTTCAGACTTCCTGGCCGAATGTTCCTCCATGAATTGGGGCAAAAGGTCATCCCAGTCAGGATTCAATGACTCTATCAGCAGCAGTCGCATGTCCCGGGGCCAGTTCCTGACCCTGCGCAGGCGCGCTACAAACTTGTCATGATCAGACCAGACTTCAAAATACACGAGTCGATCAAGGCGGTGATAATGTGCATAGTCGCGCCTAAGGCCCTGCATGTGCTCATCCATCCGCGTCATCAGGCAACTGCAATCACCCAGATAAAGGGGGCCGTTGGGCTTGCTGTTTGACAAGATGTAAAGCCAGTGTTTGTCCTGTCTTCTGGCGGTGTCCTGCAGATTGGGTTCTGTGGTCATGCTCAAATGGTCCTCCGCGCCGTAGTGCTCTTGGGAAAGCATTGGTTGTGGGTAAGTTACCAATTGATTGTATGTTTATTGCCGACAAGGTGGTGATTATTACTCCCTCTTTAGGGGTGTAGCCATCGCTATTTTGACGGCCATTAGGTGGTACTATATCTGTGGACAAGTATTTCCCAGTCATCGAGATGCTCGATGTAGTAATTATTTATTGATAAATCAAAGGCTTATATGCTTACTGCAATCCTCGTGGACGGTCCGTTTTTCATCCGGAGAATCCGCCAGATTTTCCCGAGTTCCATTCACCATGATGCAAAAGTCATGGCAGACCTGGTGTGGCGCCTTTCAGCCGCCCACCTTTTTGAGCGAAATCAGCCAAAGCGCCACCTGTTCCGTATTTTTTTCTACGACACGCCTGTATTTACCCAAAAGGTAACGCTGCCGATGTCCAGGCAGATGATTGACTTGTCGAAATCAAGGGAAGGGCAGTTCCGCGTGGCCTTTCAACGCCAATTGCAGCGAAAGAGGAAGCTGGCTGTCAAACTGGGCGAGGCTAGGGAAGCAGAGAATTGGAAGCTGAATGAGGATGCACTGGCTGATCTTCTGGCCAAGAAAATTACCGTTGATGAATTGGCTGATGAGGACTTCACGCCCGATTCCCATCCAAAAGGCATCGAGTTGCGCATGGGGGTTGACCTTGCCACGCTGGCTTACAAGCGCCAGGTGCAGCAGGTGGTGCTTCTGACAGGCGACGGGGCATTTTCAAGTGCTGCAGAACTTTTGCGGCATGAGGGCGTTGATGTAGTGCTTGACCCAATGTGGCAGAACATTTCGGAAGATCTTTTTTCTTTCATCGATGGTTTGAGGTCAACCTGTCCTCCGCCTGACAGGGCTGCCGATTTCCTGGCCAGGATCAATTCCGACACCTACGATCACGACGACCTGCCAGCAGATTAAAAAAAAATCCACCCTTGCAGGTGGATCTTTTCTCATTTCCAGTGAGCAGAAGTGGTCAGTCGCCCAGCCCTTCCGCATAAAGATCGTTGATCCTGTCCTTGAATGCCTCAAGAACCTTCGTCCGCTTTACCTTCAGGGTTGGTGTTAGCAGGCCATTGTCAACAGTCCATGGCTCCTTTGTGGTAATGATCCGCCTGACGCGGATGTAACGTGGAAGATGTTGAAGCCTTTCATTGGCCCGTTTGACCAACTCCTTTTCGTTCGAGTTTGCGGTGACCGCAATCATGCTGATGAACGGCCTTCCTTCGCCAACCAGCACGATCTGTTCAAAAACATCATCGCCGATGATGGCCATTTCTGCATCCTGTGGTGAAAACTTCTCACCGTTGGAAAGCACCATGATGTCCTTGATACGACCACGAATGTATATGCGACGGTCTTTTATCTCCGCCACATCGCCTGTATGTAGCCAGCCTTCCGCATCAATTGCACTCCGCGTGGCTTCATCGTTTTGCCAGTAACCCAGCATCACGTTTGGCCCCCGCACCAGCAGCTCATCCTGATCGCCCAGCTTCACCTCGACATTTGGCAGTGCCGGTCCCACCGATTCAGGCACGTTGCCCTCGGGGCGGTTCACGGACACCACGGGGCAGGCCTCTGTCATGCCGTAGCCGTGAAGAATGGGCAGCCCCATTGCGATAAATGCCTTGGCAATCGTGCTGTCAAGTGCTGCTCCACCCACCACCGCAAGGCGCAACCTGCCACCAAGGCGTTCCAGTATCGGCTGTGCTACCTTTGCTCGCAGAAGGGGAAGCTGGAAATGATCGACTATGCCCCCTTTCCCCTGTTCCATTCGCCAGCCTACATCCACCAGTTTCTCGAAAGCCTTGCGCTTGAAACTGGAATCTTTCACCGAGGCCTGAATCCGGGCATAAAACTTTTCAAAGATCCTGGGCACGGCGAACAACACAGTCGGGCCCTGCGTGGCCAGGTCTTCGGGCAACTGGTTGATGCCCCGTGCATACACCACTTTTGCACCCACGCGCAGAGGAAGGTAGTAGCCGCCGGTACGCTCGAACATGTGGGACATCGGCAGGAAAGAGAGGAATACGTCTTCCGGCTTTGCAATGTCCAGTTGAAAGCAGCTGTCCACGTTTGAAATCACATTCTGATGAGACAGCATCACGCCTTTGGGTCTGCCTGAGGTACCTGATGTGTAACAGATGGTGGCCAGGGTCTTTGGGTCAAGGTCAAGTACCTTGAAAGGTTCAAGCAGCTTTTCAACAGACCTCAGTACATATTGGGCATTTTCAATCCCGTCCCTGGACTCCTCGATTTCACTTTTGGCAGAAAGTACGCGAATTCCTTCCAGGCCTTCCTTCAAAAGGTTGCGGCAAATTCTGTCGTTTTCGACCAATACGACCCGGGAACCGGAATCCTTGATGCAGTAGGCAATATTGCCTGCATTGTCATCCACATACAGGGGAACTGACACAAGGCCCATGCCCACTGCAGCCAGGTCGAAACTCACCCAGTTCACACTGTTTTTCAGGCAGATCGCAACCCGGTCTCCAGGCTCAAGTTCCAGCGACCGGAAGTAAGCCTGCCAAGCCCTTGCCAGGTCAAGCATTTCCCTTGCCTTGAAATCAACCCATTCATTGTCAATAAACTGTCTGTACAGTTGGCGGTTGGGGGTTTGCTCGTGTTGGGACAGAAACGTGGCGATGTTCGCCATAAATTGGTCTCCCTAGGTTCTGTTTTTATAGAAGTGCCCGTAGTGTACTGAACAGTTTATAACTTGATAAGAACAGTCATTCTAGATTCTCAAAGGGTCACTTCGCCTACTGGTTTACCCACTGGTTTGAGGGGTTAGCACATTCGTGTTAGGCCATTTCTAGGATACCTTACTGTGGCTTTCGGTGGGTATTCTGTGGTCAATTCCAAACCACGGGCACAGAGTCAGCATGCTGAACGCCAACCAGTACATTATCCGGAAAGTTCACATGCTGCTGATCATGTTGATTGGCCTGGCCGGGTTTGCAACACCCATGAGCGCAGTGGGTGTGGAAATATCCATCCCTTCCGGCTTACAGGAAATCGGACAGGCGTTGAATCTGAAAAGCCGGATCAGTGCCCTTCCTCCAGGCACTGAAACGCAGCTGCGCTCGACCTGCCTGAAAGCAAGAATTTTACCGCTTGAGACTTCTGCCAGTTACAGCCTTGAATGGCAGTCTTCCGGCGTGGCAGTTGAATTTCTGCCTGACGCTGTGAACAGCGGACAACTCCAGTTCAAGTCACTTGCGCCGATCAACCATGCACTGGTTGAACTCGAGCTGGTGTCCAGCTGCCCCTTGGTTGTTTTTGAAACCAAGTGGGCTCTTATCTTGGATCCTCCTGCATTACCGCATGCGGCCACACCTCCAGGTGCGAATTTGGCCAATCGCGGATCGTCACCGGTGGATAAAAGCTTTGACATGGAACAGTCGAGGATGCTGGCGATGACCCGCCAGCGGCAGGTGCCCCCGGGGCCCGGTGCACTGGCTGCGTGGGCTGAGCCTGCCATCCAAAAGCCCGCGCAGGAAAAAACCTCTTTCATCAGTAAGGGAGCAGATCATCAGGCTGCCTCGACCACTGTTACGCCACCTGCAAATGCGCTGCGTGTAGCCGCCCTTGGCGGAAACGCGCTTGATGGAGGTTTGAACCAAGGCCATACGGGAAATGCTGTAGTCGATGCAATGACTGATCCCTTGCATGCATCACTTCAACAATCAGGTGAGGGATGGTGGTTTCAGTCCTATGTGCTGCCGCTGGGCCTGGCGGTACTCGTCTTGTCAATTGCAGTCCTTGGTCAGTATTGGTCGAGCAAGCGTCGCCCTGAATCGACAGGCAGTCAGTATCCTGGTTCAGAAGAAATGGATGAGTCAGGCGGTGGATTCGAGTTTGAAGCTGGAAAAGCTGAACCGGTTTTGCGTCATTCCCCGGAGCGTATCATGCAGGGCGGCACGGCCAGTGGTATGCGGGCTGGAGACAGCCCACGGGTTCTGGAAACGTTGCTGGGAAATGCATGCACGCAACCGGAGGATGTGTCCGATTTCTCATCCACTGCCTTTTTTAAAAACCAGGTGGAGGGCGAGAGGCGCACTTCCCTGGCTGAAAGCCTGGAGCAGATGAACAGGGCTGATCTGAGAAAGTGGAGTTTACCCGCAGCCTATCTCAGCC
>DASUDJ010000116.1:0-6267 GCA_036275635.1 Limnobacter sp.
TTGAATGAAAGCGTGAGCCATGCGGCCGACCACCTGCGGAATGCGCTGGGTTCCTCAGTGGGCGAGGTGTTGACCACTGCGGGCGACCAACTGGTTGAAATCCTGGAGGCAGAACGGGGCAAATTGCTGACACCCGCCACGCATGCACCCCGCGGTGACTACCTGGCTGCCCAGAAGCGGCTGACGGAACTTGAAGGGTTGCTGGAAAGCCTGCAACAGCAGGTGAATGCTTATCGTGAGGGTGTGGACCGGCTGGGGCGCCTGCAGGCCGAGCAGGCGCAGGACCAGGCGGAACGCCCCTGGGAGGCGCTGCGCAGGCAACTGGACAGTGCAGTTGAAAAGCTGAACAAGGCAAGAGGCCTCGCCTCGACCTGCGAGCAGGCCCGATTGCAACTGGAGCAGGCCGACATCCAGGTGGCTGCCCTGCGGGGCCAGTTTGACAACCTGGAGGCGCAGGAGGAATTGCTGCGCACCCGACAGGCCAGGCTGCTGACCGCCAAGACTGGCTTTGAAAGCAGGCAGGCAGTGATGGATGCCGCACAAGGCAGGCTGATCGAGGCCAGGAACGCACACATGAAAGCCAGTGAAATGCTGGACCTGGCCCGCCTGGCGGATCGCCAGAAAATTGCGCGGGAGAGCGCTGCCTCGCTGGATACCCAACTGTCCAGGGCTGTGGAGAATCTGGCCAAGGCCAGCAAGCTGAACCAGGATATCGTGGAGCTGGGTGCAGCCAGCCAGTCGCTGAAGGTGGACAGGAAAAACATTCAGCATGTGCAGAAACTGCAGGCTGAAATAGCAAACCTGCAAACCAGGCTGGACTCCGTGGCCACAGCGATCGAGTTCGACCTGCTGCCCGGTGTGACAGCGAGTGCGGATGGGCAAAGCCTGCAAGGCAAAGTACGGCTGAACCTGTTTGCTCAAACCGAGGTCAGTATCCAGGGCGTCGGCAAGATGACCGTGTTGCCCGGTGGCACAGAGCTGACCGGGTGGGTGAGCGAGTTGAAGGACAGGCAGGATGTCTTGCAGGCCATGCTTGAAGACCTGGGCGTGGTCAGCCTGGAAGAACTGGAGACCAAGGTCAATCAGCGAGAAGCACTGCAGGCTGATCTTGAATCTGCCCGAGCAGTGCTGGCCGTGCTCGCGCCCCAGGGCTTGAGCCATCTGCAGGCGGAATGTCTTGCCCTGCAAAGCCAGCTTGAACAGTTGAAGCACCAGTTGGCTGACACTGACACACACTCGGCACCTGGAAACAGCGCTGGTTCAGGTACGCAGGGGCTGATGGTTCTGCCAATCCATGAGGCAGAACTGCAGGAGCGCAGTGCCCGATCCGCGATGGAGGTGGCGGTGGAGGGCGCGCAGAATGCCAGGATGGAACTGGCCAGTGCGCAGTCCACCCTGAATGAAGTCCAGGTTGAGCATGATGCCCTGTTGCAGCGGGTGCAAGGTGCTGAATGGAACCTGGCGAAGGCAACGGCCTTGCAGAAGCTGAAGGATGCAACAACACGCCAGCAGGATCTGAATGCAGAATGG
Organism: Limnobacter sp.; assembly: GCA_036275635.1. GTDB lineage: Bacteria > Pseudomonadota > Gammaproteobacteria > Burkholderiales > Burkholderiaceae_B > Limnobacter. The sequence goes on from DASUDJ010000116.1 coordinate 1,531, forward strand.
CAACGCCTGCGTGGCGAGGTGCAGGCCCTTAACCTGCAGGTGCTGGAGCAGGATGTAAAGCGCCTTGAGCAAAGCGTGGCGCAGGCAGAAAGTGCCTACCAGTCGCGCATGCAGCAGATCAGCGCTCTGGAGGCGGAGCTTCAGACCCGTGGCGCACTGGGGCAGGAAGAGCAACTGGCCCAGCTGCAACTGGAACAGGTGCAGGTGAGCCGTCGGGTGAATGAGTTTTCCTGTCGCGCTTCAGCCCTGACACTTCTGCTGAAACTGCTGAATGAAAAACGGCAGGAACTGGCCCTGAAACTGCAGGCGCCCTTGCAGAAACACCTGCAGCACTACTTGAACATTTTGTGGCCGGGCACCCAGGTGGAGCTGGGTGAAGACCTGTCCATCCGCCGAATACAGCGGAATTCAGGCAGCGGTCCCGAGGGCGGCAGCTTTGAGGAGTTGAGCATGGGCGCAAGGGAACAAATGGGTATTGTTGCGCGCCTGGCCTATGCTGACCTGCTGAAGGAGTCGAACAGGCCCACCCTGATTGTGCTGGATGATGCCTTGGTGCACAGTGACAAGGACAGGCTGGTGCAGATGAAACGGGTACTTTTTGATGCGGCGGACCGTCACCAGATCCTGTTGTTCAGTTGTCATCCCGAGGACTGGGCTGACCTTGGGGTGCCCAGGCGCGCACTGTGAGCCCACTTGGGGCAGGCCCGCAGCAATTGTCGATGCGGGGCTTCAGGAGGCTGCGATAACCTGCCCACCGGCTACCGGAACGGAATCTTCCGATGTTGCATCCAGCTCCTGTTGCCTGATTGGCAACCACACAGTGAAGACGGTGCCCACACCAGGCTCGCTTTCCACGGTGATCCGGCCGCTGTGGCGTTTCACAATGCCATAGCTCAGGGACAGGCCCAGCCCGGTTCCCTTGCCCACCGGCTTGGTGGTGAAGAAGGGGTCAAAAATCCGGGCCAGGTTGTCTTTCGGAATGCCGCAGCCGTTGTCACTGACCTTCACGTAAACCTCCTGGTCCAGCACGCCTGTTTCGATTTCGATTTTCCCGAAATTCTGGATGGCGTGTGCTGCATTCACCAGCAGGTTCATGAACACCTGGTTCAGCTGTGAACCAATGCAGTAAATCTGCGGAATGTCGCCATACTTTTTCTCCACGGTGGCCTTGTACTTCAGCTCGTTGTTCACGATGTTCAGGGTACTGTCCAGCCCCTTGTGAAGACAGGTCACAATCCACTCGCCATGGTCCACATGGGAAAAGTCTTTCAGGTCCTGCACAATCCGTTTTACCCGCTCCACACCGTCCTTGCTTTCCAGCAGCAGCTGTTTCACATCACTGCGCATGAAGTCGATGTCGAGTTCACGGGCTACTGCATCTGCATGTGGCTCTGCATCATGTTGAAGCAGCTCGTTCCGGTAGGCATCCACGATCCTGAACAGGTCTTCCACATAGCAGCCCAGGGTGCCCATATTGGATGCCACAAAACCAATCGGATTGTTGATTTCATGGGCAACGCCGGCAGCCAGGGAACCAATCGACGCCATTTTTTCAGATTGCAGAAGCTGGTGGTGCGCCTCTTCCAGCTTGGTAATCAGCGATTCCTGTTCGGCCTGCTTGCGTTTCAGGGCCTCCTCCGAGGCCAGCCTTTCCTGCAGCAGCAGGGCGATCATGCTCTGGTCCTGGTCTTTCTCATCATAGGTCACTTCCACGTCTTTCAGAAAGGCCAGCATTTTTGGATCAGTTGAAATTTCACTCAGATCCACCGTTCCAAAAAACCGCTTCAACTGATAGCTCAGGTTTGGATGCATCTTGTCCATCTCCGGGTTGCGTCTACCATTTAACGGCAGTATCAAACTCACCCTTTACAGCCCGGGCGGTCGTGAAACCAAAGTTCACGTTTCGATCAATGGACAGTCGCCGAGTATGGTGCTCAGTTTCTGCGCGGATAATCCATGCGGATGTCGTTGCTCGACACCAGCCTGCCATCACGGGTGTTGAACCTACGGGCGCTCGCGAAATGAAAGCTCATTCGCTCTGCCCACTTGGCATCCTGCAACAGGCGGGCATCCGCATCATCAAAGCCATTTTCCCCGGGGCGTTTCAGGAAGCGGTCAAACCAGGCCACGGTGTAGTGCGTGATCATCGGTCGAGCCCATCCGCCAGAGCAGGCGTTGTTCACGATTTCAGGGCACCATGAGCTTGCAGGCAGTGCAGGGCCCAGCGAATAGTCCAGGTGTGTGCTGCCGGCTATCGTGATGTTGAACACGGGTTGCCTGGCGGCAGACCATTCCTTGTAGGCCTGCAGGTGTTCATCCCTGGGCACGTCACGCACAAAAGGCACAGGAGTGAAACCGTATTCGGAATTGAATCCAAGTGCAGGCACCCTGGGAACAACCGGAGGAGCACCTGCCGGCCTTGCTGCAAATTCAAGCAGCGGGCTGTTCAGTGTGTCTGCGTTGGGCGCGAGGCTGGTGGCAGTTGCTGCAGACGGTGTAATGCTCGAACCCAGCGCATCCCAGGCCACGATGGCTTTCACCGGGTTCTTGCTGGAAATCAGGCCAGGCCAGCGCGGGCCGCCCGGCGCATCATAGCTTTGTACCCAGGTAACTCCGCCTGCACCGTAGGAATGTCCTGCAGCACCGATGCGATTCGGGTCCAGCAGCGCATGGAATGGATTGAAGGCTGCGGTTTTTGTTGGATAGGTGCCGGCACAGGTCTGCTCATGAGGATAGGGTTGTGAGGGCGATGACATCAGGAAATCAATGTCGTTCACCAGGCCTTCAAAGAACACCGCGCCATTGAAGTTGCCTCCCTGTTCGCCCGTGGGTGTGGAAAAATCGGAAAGTCCCTGGCCCCGGGGGTCGCCAGTCAACACCATGTAGCCTGCACGTACCAGTTCCTGCGCAGCCCACCAGTACAGGGCTTCGCCAGCCTGCACCGAGCCATTCTTGATCACCACTGCTGGCAGGCGCTGGTTGTCGGTGTTACGCGGCCTCCACACCTGGCCACTGATGCGTGCGCAGCCCTGGTCGTAGTAAACCACCGGAATTACTTCAGCTTCCTCTTCATAGAACTTCTTTCCGTCCGGACCGTCCACGCCGGGATATCGGAAAGGATCGCCTACGCAGGGTCCGGAGCCGGCTGCACACAGCGGGGTAATGCCCGTGTTGCCATAGGCAGGCGGTAAAACCCAGCTGGGGTCGTTCAGGCTTCTGCCCAAAAGTTGCAAGGTATTGGTGCTCATCTGCTGTAACTGGCGGCTCACAAACAGCGGGTTCAGCTGTTCAAGGTTGGCCTCCAGGGTTTTTGCCACATTGGCCAGTTCACATTTCAACAGGGTGGCAGAAGGGTAGGTGGCCCTGTCGCAGGTCAGGTCAAGTTCAAGGCCTGGTGCAATATCAGAACCGTTCAGCCTGGCCCCGCTTGCCTGGACTGTGGCACTGCCTGCATTGGCAGCTGCCGGATTGGCTGACGACGAAGGCTGATCACTGCCGCAGGCATTCAGACCCAGGATGGCCACAACTGAAAAAACAAGCCAGGCATTGCTGCGCTGGCTTTTCGAAAAAGGGATGGTGTTCAAGGCATTTCTCAAGGCAGGACAACAGCCCTTTGTACTTTGCCTTCAACACTTGCAGATTCAAACCGGACGGGCGTTTTGGGCAGGCGAAACTGAAAGTCTGCCAGCCCCATGGCCCTCATGTTCAGAATTCGCTGAAGTCGGCTTCCTCCTGCTGAAGATTTCTCTCGGAATCTGGTAAATCATTGCCCGTGTTACGTTTCATCCGGGCAAGCAATGCACGTTCATTCAAACGTTCTCCCACACTGAAGAAGCCGATTGCCTGCGTCAGGTTACGGGCCTGTCCGGTCATTTCCTGCGCTGTGGCAGCCAATTCTTCCGAAGCTGCTGCATTCTGCTGGGTCTGACTGTTCAGGCTGCTCATCGCAGCATTGATCTGGCCAATGCTGTTGGTCTGTTCAGTCGACATGCTGGTGATTTCCTGCACCAGGTCAGAAGTGCGGTTGATGGCCGGAAGCATGTGCTCAAGCAATCCACCTGCTTTTTCGGCCTGCTTCACGCTCTTGCTGGCCAGGTCGCCAATGTCCTGTGCAGCATTCTGGGAGCGTTCCGCCAGCTTGCGCACTTCCGCTGCCACCACGGCAAAGCCCTTGCCATGGTCCCCCGCCCGTGCTGCTTCAATGGCTGCATTCAGTGCAAGCAGGTTGGTCTGGTAGGCAATGTCATCAATGATCACGATTTTTTCGGCAATCGCCTTCATCGCATCCACTGTGCTGGACACGGCCGCCCCGCCTTCTCTGGCCTGGGCAGATGCCTGGGTCGCAATCTGGTCGGTGACCTTGGCATTGTCGCTGCTCTGATTGATGCTCTGCGCCATCAGCTCGATTGAAGAAGTGATTTCCTCGACGCCTGCAGCCTGCGAGCTTGCACCTTGCGACAATGATTCCGAAGTACGTGCAATTTCCCGTGCCGCATTGGTCAACTGGTTGGCATTCAGGCTGACCTCGGTAATCACCTGCTGCAGTTTGTCGATGGTCTGGTGTACATCATCCTTCAACTGGCCAAACAGGCCTTGCATCGGGCTGCTGATCCGCTTGGACATATCTCCATCGGCCAGGGCAGACAGCACGGCGCTGACTTCGCCAATACTGCCTTCCGTGGTTTCAAGCATTCGGTTCACACCGCTGGACAACAGGCGCTGGAATCCGCTTTTCTC
>DASUDJ010000117.1:0-5945 GCA_036275635.1 Limnobacter sp.
TGGCAGGTTGGTACACACCACAATTTTCGACTTGCCGACTTTCTTTGTGTCGTACATGTTGTAAAAGGTGGCCACTTCATAGGCGGCAATTGGCTGTATTTCAAGATATTCAGCCACGGCTTCAATAGCCTCGGGTGGCAACCAGCCCAGCTCAACCTGGGCAATCCTCAGGCCAGCCATCACTGCTGAAATTTTCTGATCCGCGGGATACTTGGCCAGTTCCCTGTCTATCAGGCGGTAGGCGTTTTCGCTCAACTTCATGATCAACTCAATCCTTAACGGTCAATTTCACCGAATACAATGTCCTGGGTACCAATGATGGTGACCACGTCGGCCAGCATGTGCCCGCGGGACATTTCATCCAGGCCCTGCAGGTGTGCGAAGCCGGGGGCGCGAATTTTCAGGCGATAGGGCTTGTTCGCACCGTCGGCCATCAGGTAAATACCGAATTCGCCTTTTGGATGCTCCACTGCTGCATAGGCCTCGCCTTCAGGCACGTGCATGCCTTCGGTGAACAACTTGAAATGGTGGATAAGTTCTTCCATGTTGGACTTCATGTCCACGCGCTTGGGCGGAGTGACCTTGTGGTTGTCGCTCATCACGGGGCCGGGGTTTGCACGCAGCCATTCAACGCATTGCTTGATGATCTTGTTGGACTGGCGCATTTCTTCAACACGCACCAGGTACCGGTCGTAGCAATCACCATTCTTGCCAACTGGAATGTCGAAATCCAGGCGGTCGTAGACTTCATACGGCTGCTTCTTGCGCAGGTCCCAGGCAATACCGGAGCCACGCAGCATGGGGCCTGTGAAACCCATGGACAGTGCGCGCTCGGGCGTAACCACGCCCACGCCCACCAAGCGCTGCTTCCAGATGCGGTTGTCGGTCAGCAGGGTTTCGTACTCGTCCACGTACTTTGGAAAGCGTTGCGTGAAGTCATCAATGAAGTCCAGCAGGGAGCCCTGGCGGTTCCGGTTCAATTCATCCACTTTCTTGGCCGAACGAACCTTGGAAGGCTTGTACTGGGGCATGCGATCTGGCAGATCACGGTACACACCACCCGGGCGGAAATACGCAGCATGCAGACGTGCACCGGAGACAGCTTCATAGCAGTCCATCAGGTCTTCACGCTCACGGAATGCATAGAGGAATACAGCCATGGCACCCACGTCCAGGCCATGTGCACCCAGCCACAGGAGGTGGTTCAGGATGCGGGTGATTTCATCAAACATTACGCGGATGTATTGCGCCCTGACCGGCACTTCAATATTCAGCAGCTTTTCAATGGCCATGCAATAGGCATGCTCATTGCACATCATGGACACGTAATCCAGGCGATCCATGTAAGGCAGCGACTGAATAAAGGTTTTGTATTCAGCCAGCTTCTCGGTACCGCGGTGCAACAGGCCAATGTGAGGGTCAGCGCGCTGAACCACTTCGCCATCAAGCTCAAGCACAAGGCGCAACACACCGTGGGCTGCAGGGTGCTGTGGGCCAAAGTTCAGAGTGTAGTTTTTAATTTCAGCCATGATTATCTCGTTCCGCCGTATTGATGCTCACGAATGATGCGGGGGGTTATCTCGCGCGGCTCAATGGTGACCGGTTGGTAAACGACCCGACCCAGTTCGGGGTCATAGCGCATTTCCACATGACCGGACAGAGGGAAGTCCTTGCGGAAAGGATGACCCACAAAACCATAGTCAGTCAGGATTCTTCGAAGGTCAGGGTGACCCTCAAACACGATACCAAACAGGTCGAAAGCCTCGCGTTCATACCAGTTCGCCGACGACCACACGTCGATTACGGAACTGACGGTTGGCAGGTCATCATCAGGACAGCAGACTTTCAGCCGCACGCGCTGGTTTTTGGACACCGACAACAGGTGAACTGCGACCCAGAAACGCTGGGATTCATTCACTTCATTGCCGTACTCACTGAGATCCAGGCCGCACAGGTCGATCAGCTGTTCGAAACGAAGATTTTCATCATCTCGCAGGATAAGGCAGGACTCATGATAAGCCGAGGCCTTGACCGTGATGTTCACTTCACCACGAGAGATTGCGCATTCAACCAGCCTGTCGCCCAAGGCGGTTCTCAGGTCTGCGCAAAGTTGATCCAGATTTAGTGACATATTGGAGAACCCTTATCGCGCAATTGTCGAGGTTGTCTTGATCTTGTTCTGAAGCTGCAGCAGGCCGTACATCAGCGCCTCTGCTGTGGGAGGGCAACCGGGAACATACACATCCACGGGCACGATGCGGTCACAACCCCTTACAACAGAGTAGGAGTAGTGGTAATAGCCACCACCATTGGCGCATGAACCCATTGAAAGCACCCAGCGGGGTTCTGCCATCTGGTCATATACCTTGCGCAAGGCAGGTGCCATCTTGTTGCACAGCGTGCCAGCAACAATCATCAGGTCGGATTGACGCGGGCTGGGACGGAAGATAATGCCAAACCGGTCCAGGTCATAACGACTGGCGCCTGCATGCATCATTTCAACCGCACAACAGGCCAGGCCAAAAGTCATTGGCCAGAGTGAACCAGTGCGACCCCAGTTGATCAGTTTGTCCGCTGTGGTGGTGATAAAGCCTTCGTTTAAAACGCCGTCGATGCCCATTGCCTACTACCTTCACAAAATTGGGTTGTCCAGCCGAAGCGCCAACCAACCCTGAATAGCCTGCTTATTCCCAATCCAGTGCGCCGCGGGTCCATTCGTAAATGAAACCCACAACCAGCACCCCCAGAAAAATCATCATGGACCAGAAACCCACCGGCCCGATTTCACGATAGGCAACAGCCCACGGAAACAGGAAAGCAATTTCGAGGTCAAAGAGAATGAAAAGAATGGCGACCAGGTAATAACGCACGTCAAATTGCATGCGCGCGTCTTCAAAAGCCTCGAAGCCACATTCATAGGGAGAAAGTTTCTGTCCGTCTGGACGATGGGGGGCCAGGACCCGACCTACCAGCATGGCGCCACCGCCTACACCGATCCCCACGAGGATGAACAACAACACTGGAAAATATGACTCTAAATTCACTGTGACTCCCGTGTAAACCCTGATGGCTTTCGATAAGCCCGAAAAAAAGCCGGTCGTTTCACCATGGACCGGCTTTGTTTTAAATGTTGGTGCCGACGACGAGACTCGAACTCGTACAGCCTGTGGCCACTACCCCCTCAAGATAGCGTGTCTACCAATTCCACCACGTCGGCAGTTCATTGCTCAGCAATTACTTACTTCGGTATTTCCTGCACAGGGGTTTGAGGCTGCGCGGGCTTGGACTCTGCCGGGGTTGCCGTTCCCTCAGCAGGAGTAGCCTGAATTGCTTCCATTACGCCGCCAGTTTCCGGGTCTGCGCCAGCCCTGGAATAAAAGGCCAAACCCAATGTGCAAAGCAGAAAAATTGTAGCACAAAAACCAGTTGCCCGGCTCAGGAAATTCGCAGAGCCACTAGCACCGAACAGGCTGCCAGACGAGCCGCTGCCAAAAGCAGCACCCATGTCCGCACCTTTGCCGTGCTGCAACAAAACCAGCACAATGACGGCCACGGCAGAGATGATCTGCAGCACCACCAGAATCGTATTGAAAATGCTCATAAGTTTATTACCCTCTCGCGGCGCGTATTATTCCAGAGAAATCGGCTGCTGACAAAGCAGCCCCACCAATTAGCCCACCATCAATGTCAACTTTTGCAAATATCTCTGCCGCATTCCCTGGCTTGACGCTGCCACCATACAGAATCCGGGTGGTTTGGGCCAGGTTTTCGCCCAGCATGGCGGCCAATCTCTGGCGGATCAAGGCATGGACTTCCTGGGCCTGCTCTGGACTCGCAGTCACACCGGTGCCGATTGCCCAGACAGGTTCATAGGCAATTACCAGGTTCCATTGACCTTCACTGACGAATTTCGCGCACTTCTCGATCACGGGATCAAGTTGAGAAGCAATCACGGACTCCACCTGGCCGGCTTCCCGCTCAGCCAGTGTTTCACCCAGGCAAACAATCGGTGTGATTCCACCAGTAATTGCGGCCGCGGCTTTTTCAGCCACCGCAATACTGGTTTCAGCATGGTATTGGCGGCGTTCAGAATGACCCACCAGCACCTGCTGCACGCCAAACTCCTTCAGCATGTTTACCGACACCTCACCGGTGTAGGCACCGCTCGCCCTTGCAGACACATCCTGCGCACCGAATGCAACAGCATGACCATCCAGCAGACGCTGAACCTGGGCCAGGTAAGGGAAAGGACAGAATATCGAAACATCTACCCTTTCATCCACTTCCGCCAGAAAGCCGAGTATGAGTGCCTCATTGGAATCGAAGTCACCATTCATTTTCCAGTTGCCGGCCACCAGTTTTTTTCGCGTATTTTTATCTGCTGTTTCTCTCATGCTTGTCCTTGATTCAATACTCTTAAAACAATTTTTCCGACGGAGTCACCCGACTCCATCAAGGCATGTGCACTGCCCACTTCCTGCAGGGGAAAAGTGGCCTGCACCAGGGACTTCAACTTGCCAGATGCAAACCCCTCGTTCAGCTCCGCCTCCACCTGGTGCGCCAGGTGTGCCTTGAACTCTGCAGAACGAGGCCGCAATGTCGACCCCGTCAGTACCACCTGTTTCATCATCAGCCTGGATGCGTCAATATTCGCATGACGACCGCCCAGCAGGGCAATCACAATTACCATGCCACCCGGCTTCACGCAGTTCAGGTCCCGGTTCAGATAATCGCCAGCCACCATGTCCAGAACCAGGTCAACACCCTGGTTCTGCGTGTCCTGCAAAGCCAACTGCTCCCAATCCTGGCTTTTGTAGAGGTAGGCTTTGTCCGCGCCAAGGCGCAGGCAGAAATCAGCCTTGTCCACGCTACCCACCGTCACAAGCGTGCGCAGACCATGTTTTTTGCACAACAAAATGGCAGCAGTGCCTATTCCACTGCTGCCACCATGAATCAATACGGTTTGGCCCGCTTTGGCAGCACCTTTCATGAAAAGGTTCTGCCACACGGTCATGTACACTTCAGGCAGACTGGCTGCCTCGATAAAACCAAGCCCAGCTGGAATCTGCATGCACTGGCCAGCCGGTATACAGACATATTCTGCATAACCACCGCCATTGCACAGACCCATCACTGGTTTGCTCAACAGGCCTTCAGAAACACCCTGCCCTACACCTACCACGACACCTGACACTTCAAGGCCCAGGTTCGGATTTGCACCAGGTGGTGCAGGATAAAGGCCCTGCCTTTGCAGCACATCAGGCCGGTTTACACCGGCCGCATGTACTTTTACCAATACTTCCCCCGGCCCGGGTGAAGGCACAGGCAGGTCGGCCAGCTGTAGCTGATCCACCCCACCCGTGCCCTTCAGGACAACTGCCTGCATGACGGCAGGCAGTTGAATGGCCGAATCGCCCATCAGCCTTCGCTGGAACCTTCGCCAGACTGCTCGGCGGGGGCTTCAGGTGCCAACAGGGCCTTCATGGACAGGCGCAGGCGGCCTTTTTCATCAGCCTCCAGCACCTTCACCTTCACGACCTGGCCTTCCTTCAGGAAGTCGCCCACAGTGTTCACACGCTCATTGGCGATTTGTGAAATGTGCAGCAGGCCATCCTTGCCGGGCAGCACGCTGACGATTGCGCCGAAATCCAGCAGTTTCAGCACGGTGCCTTCATACACTGCACCCACTTCCACCTCAGCCGTGATGTCTTCAATCAGCTTTTTCGCGCGCTCACCTGCATCACCATCCACGGAAGCGATGGTGATCGAACCATCTTCCTTGATGTCGATGCTTGCGCCGGTTTGCTCAGTGATGCCACGGATGGTTGCACCACCCTTGCCAATCACATCACGGATTTTTTCAGGATTGATCTTCATGGTGATCATGCGTGGGGCGTAGGCAGAAAGCTCGCCCACATTGCCGCCAGTGGCTTCCTTCATGATGC
>DASUDJ010000118.1:0-4749 GCA_036275635.1 Limnobacter sp.
ATCACATCGCCAGCTGCAATGTATTCCTTGGACTTTGCAACCATGTCAAAGAAATAATCCTTGCTCATGCTGCGTTCAATCGGGGTGGACTCGCTGCTGCCGCAGGCCGGAATGGAAACTGGCTGGCGCAGGCGAGCCATCAGGCGCTTTACTTCTTCCACGCCATTTTCATAGGCGTTTTCACATGCGGGATCAACAAACACGATCAACTGGATGGTGCCCTGGATGTTGTCCACCACTGCCATGCGGTCGGTGAACATCAGCAGGATGTCAGGAATGCCCAGGTCATCCGCCTTGCGGCTGACTTCCAGCCGGGGCTCCATGTAGCGCACCGTGTCATAGCCGAAGTAGCCGGCCAAGCCACCAAAGAAGCGCGGCGCACCTTTCACAGGTGGCACCTTGAAACGCGCATGGTACTGCTCGATGAATTGCAGGGGGTCGCCCTGAAAGGTTTCAAGTATTTTCAGTGAACCATCAGCCTGTTGCTGCTGAACCTGCACCGTGTGTTCCACCACCTTGACGGTCAGGTTGGAGGGCAGGCCAATGAAGGAATAACGGCCAGACCTTTCTCCGCCCACCACGGATTCCAGGAGGAAGGTGTTGGCCTGGTTCGCCAGCTTGAAGTAGACCGACAGCGGTGTATCCAGGTCAGCATAGCAACGGGCAATCAGCGGAATGCGGTTGAAACCCTGTGCTGAAAGTTGATTGAATTCGTTTTTTGAAATCATGATGCAAGCGGCCTTGCTGATTGTTCAAGAGGCCGAGCCGAATATTGGCCCAGCAGTCGTTCAGCTGCTTCCTGTATGGTGTTCACCACGCCATCGCACCGTGTTTCCATCACGGAATTGCCTTCATTGTAGCCATAGGGCAGGAGCCAGCATTCCACGCCTGCTGCATGGGCTGAGAGGGCATCATTCACAGAGTCACCAATCATCAGGGCCTGTGAAGGCTGGATGCCCAGCAGCTTGCAGGCATGCAGGATGGGCATGGGGTCGGGCTTTTTCACGGGGCAGGTGTCGCCACCCACCACCACCTCAAAATAATCCGCAATGCCGGTGCGCTGAAGCAACGGGTGGGTAAAGCGCTCAGGCTTGTTGGTGACCACCGCCAGCTTGCAACCCGCCTGTTTCAACAACTCCAGCCCTTCTTTTACACCCGGATAAAACTCGGAATGATTGCCATTGATATGGGTGTAATGGTTCTGCCAGTTGGCCATGGCCTGCTGATACAGCACAGGGTCGGCCTTTTCGGTCATGCTGCCGGTGAGGCTGCGATTCACCAGGTTTTCAGCCCCCTTGCCCACGTACACCGCCACCGTTTCTTCAGGCAGTGTGGGCTTGCCCAGGTCAGCCAGCATGGCATTCACGGCTGCGGCCAGGTCGGGGACGGTGTGCAGCAGGGTGCCGTCGAGGTCGAACAGAACTGCTTTCTTGTTCATTGTGTACTCACTGCCTGTTCATTCAACATCATCTTGTGGTGGCCAGCTCGGCGCGCATCTGGTCAATCACCGCCTTGTAGTCGGGCTTGCCGAAAATTGCCGAGCCTGCAACAAAGGTGTCCGCACCCGCTTTCGCGATCTGGGCAATATTGTCTGGCTTCACGCCGCCATCCACCTCCAGGCGAATGTTCTGCCCACCATTGGCGCGGTGCGCATCAATCCGCTTGCGCAACTCTGCCAGTTTCACAAGGGCCTGGGGGATGAAACTTTGACCGCCAAAGCCAGGGTTCACCGACATCACGAGAATGAGGTCAAGCTTGTCCATCACATGGTCTATCCACGAAATCGGCGTGGCCGGGTTCAACACGATACCAGCCTGGCAACCTGAATCACGGATCAGGCCCAGGGTGCGGTCCAGGTGGTCGGTGCCTTCCGGGTGTACGCTGATCAGATTGGCACCCGCCCTGGCGAAATCGGGAATGATTCGGTCTACCGGACGCACCATCAGATGCACATCAATGATTGCATCCGTGTGGGGCCGCAAGGCTTCGCAGACCAGGGGGCCAACTGTCAGGTTGGGCACATAGTGGTTGTCCATCACGTCGAAATGGACCCAGTCTGCACCGGCCGCAATCACGTTTTTCACCTCTTCGCCCAGGCGGGCAAAATCGGCGGAAAGAATGCTGGGAGCGATTACAAACGGGTTCATGTTCAGCCTTGTGCAGGAATTCAGGAGCAATCCATGAGTTTAAACGAGTTTGCACCCGGCAAATGAACCAGAAGGCGGCTTGCGATTTGTGAAAAGCCGGGTTTGAAGTCATACTTGAACCTGATGCACAAACCCCAGCCAAGCCGAATGAGCAGAAGTTCCCCATACCAGTTCGAAGTCCGAGTCAGCACCCAGTTCCTGGATGAGCAAAGCGACAAGGACAAAGGGCCTTATGTGTTCGCCTACACCATTGAGATTGAAAACACGGGTGAGGGCACGGCTCAGCTATTGAGCAGGCACTGGATCATCACGGATGCGCACAATATCGTTCAGGAAGTCAGAGGCGATGGGGTGGTGGGTGAACAGCCCACCCTGCGCCCGGGTGAAAAATTTGAGTACACCAGCGGTTGCCCATTGCCCACACCCGTGGGCACGATGAAAGGCTCCTACACTTTCATTGGCCAGGGCGGCGAACAATTCGAGGTTGAAGTGCCTGAATTCCTGCTTTCAATGCCGCGGGTTCTGCACTAATCTTTTTCGGGCGGAACCATCCGGGCAGACTCGGCTCCTGCGGGTTGGTCAGACTGCTCTGACTGCCCCTGTTGAAGAGAATTCTGATCAACCGGATGATCTACCCTGGCCCGCAATGTCCACCACATGATGAACACAATCAGGCCCAAGGCCAAGACCATTTCCGCAATGAGTAACCACATGTTCAAAACACTCCCTGGTTGGCGCGTGGCAGCAGTGCTGGCTGCCCTGATTTTAACTGGATGCGCCTCTGCTCCGACAGCGGTGCGACAGGAATGTTCATGCCCAACCTCCGAAAAATCAGTCGAGAAGCCAGCCTCTGCGGAGAAAAAAGACACAAGACCAGCACTGCCCCTGTTCGAGAAATCTGACTTTTCGGGGCTGCCTGGCTGGAAACAGGCCGATCACAGGGCATTCCTGGCCGCATTTGCCAACCAGTGCAACAGCAAGGGAAATGCGTTGACCAAGCGGAAAGCCACCCCGGTGGCACTGGTGCAGGCGTGTGAAAAAGCAAGGCTCATGCAGACCAGCGGCACCCATGGCCCTGCCCGCACCTGGCTGGAAGAGAATTTTGAAGTATGGCAACTCCAACAGGAAGATGGCAAAAAAGAAGGCTTGCTGACCGGTTATTTTGAGCCTCGCCTGAAAGGTTCACGCACTGCCAGGGGCAATTTCAATACCCCCCTGTATGGCGTACCGGCAGACCTGGTGGTGGTGAAACTGGATGAAATTTACCCGGAACTGAAAGGCAAGCGCCTGCGCGGCCGCCTTCAAGGCAACAACCTGGTGCCCTACTTTGACCGGGCTGAGTGGGAACGATTGGGGCCCCAGCGTGAAAAGCCGATTGTGTGGGTCAGTGACCCGCTCGACGCCTTCCTGCTGCAGGTCCAGGGCTCAGGCCGGGTCAGCCTGCCGGATGGAAGTGAAATCAGGCTCAGCTATGCGGAACAGAATGGACATCCTTACAAGTCGATTGGCAAGGTGCTGGTAGACCGAGGTGAACTGACTGCAGCGCAGGCCACCATTCCGGGCATTCGCAAGTGGGCTGCGGCCAACCCGGGCAAACTTGATGAACTGCTGAACAGCAACCCCAGCGTGGTGTTTTTCAAGGAAAACAGGGTACTGAGCCCACAGGAAGGTCCGGTGGGTGCCATGGGTATTCCCCTGACAGGCGGCCTTAGCCTGGCAATTGACCGGGAAAAAATTCCGTACGGCAGCCCCATGTGGATTGAATCAAGCAACCCTGTGACCAACGCCGCCATCCAGCAGGGTGTGCTTGCACAGGACACAGGTGGCGCAATCCGCGGGCGGGTGCGTGCGGATTACTTCTGGGGTACAGGTGACGAAGCCGGCAATGCTGCAGGGCTTACACGGCAGCCGCTGAAAATGTGGCTGCTGTGGCCAAAGGGCGCACCATTGCCGGAAGGCGGAAGCTGAATCTCGTGAAACCGGCCAGACCTGAGCAGGCCGGCCTTCAAGCCAAACAGGCTTATTGCCTGGCTCGGCTGGCTGCTGCAATCCTGCGGTTCAGGTCAGCAGAACTGACCGCACCGCTGACCCGTGTGCCATCCTGAAAAATCACGGTTGGTGTTCCACTGACGCCCATGCCACGGCCCAGGCTAACCAGTTCATCAATTGGCGGATTGCAGTTGCCATTGCCTGAAGGAGACTGGTCTTTCAGCATCCAGTCGTCCCACATTTTCGATTTGTCACTTGCGCACATCACTTTCTGGGCCTTGTCGACGGAATCGCGTCCCAGCACAGGATAAACATAGGTGTACACAGTGGTGTCCTGCAGCTTGGTCAGGGTTTCCTTGCGGAAGCGCTTGCAATAGCCGCAGTTCGGGTCTTCAAATACTGCGATTTTCCGGCTGCCATTGCCGTACACGGTCTTCAAGGCCAGGGCCAAGGGAAGGTCTTTATCGAAATTGATGGCATTCAGTTTGTCGAGCCTGGCCTCAGTCAGGTTCTGCATGGACTTGCCTTCCAGCAGTTCACCCAGGATGAAATGACTGCCGCTGGCATTGGTGTAAATGATTTTCTTGGTGCCATTGTGGTTCACCACCACTTC
>DASUDJ010000119.1:0-4733 GCA_036275635.1 Limnobacter sp.
CAAGCCAGAATCAGCAATCCGGGAATCAAAGCCTTGCCAAGGCAGGCTGAACAGGCACCTCAACCTAAAGCCAAGATGCCTACGAAAGCCTTGCCAAGGCAGATTGAACAGACACCCCAACCTAACGCAAAGATGCCTACGAAAGCCTCTCAGCCGAAGAAATCCTTCACTTTGTCCATCCAGCTTTTGGCCCGAGGTGAATGCTTGTCACCATCTGCCGTACAGCTCTGCTCGAACTCGCGCAGCAAATCTTTCTGCCGCTCCGACAGTCGCACTGGCGTTTCCACCACGATGTGGCAGAACAGATCGCCCGGATAGGAAGAGCGCACGCCCTTGATGCCTTTGCCCCGAAGGCGGAAGGTTTTTCCAGTCTGCGTGCCTTCCGGAATATCAAAAGAAGCCTTACCACCCAGTGTGGGCACTTCAATCGTACCGCCCAATGCAGCAGCCGCGAATGAAACCGGCATTTCACAATGCAGGTCGTCGCCTTCCCGCTGGAACACCGCATGTTCTTTCAGGTGCACTTCAACATACAGGTCACCGGCCGGGCCACCATTCACACCCGGTTCACCCTTTCCGCTCAGGCGGATGCGCATGCCGTCATCAATGCCGGCTGGCACTTTCACTTCGAGGGTCTTGTTGGTCTTCCTGCGGCCCAAACCTTCGCAATCATGGCAGGGGTGCGGAATCATCTTGCCGGTGCCGTGGCACTTGGGGCATGTTTGCTGAACACTGAAAAAGCCCTGTGTCATGCGGACCGCACCAGAACCACCGCAGGTGGAGCAGGTTTCAGGCTTGGTACCAGGCTTGGCGCCGCTGCCTGAACAGGTGCTGCAATTGTCCCACACCGGTACGCGGATCTGGGTATCAAAACCCTTGGCAGCCTGCTCCAGGGTAATTTCCATGTTGTACTTCAGGTCCGAACCCCGGTACATCTGGGACTGGCGCGAACCTCCGCCTGCACGGCCACCGAAGATATCGCCAAAAATGTCGCCGAAGGCTTCCGAGAAGTCCGAGAAACCGCCTGCGCCAGCACCACCCATATTCGGGTCCACACCGGCATGACCATGGCGATCATACGCAGCCCGCTTGTTGGGGTCGCTCAGCATTTCATAGGCTTCCTTGGCCTCCTTGAACTTGGCCTCCGCATCCGCATTGTTGGGGTTGCGGTCAGGATGGTACTTCATGGCCATCTTACGATAAGCCTTTTTCAGCTCATCATCACTGGCATTTTTTTGTACACCCAATATGTCGTAGAAGTCCCGTTTTGCCATGTCAGTCTCAGTTCATGCAGTTTGCGAAAATCACAAAGCCCTGCTTTTATTCGTACAAAAAGGGCTTCACTGAAAAACCACAAAAAATGCAGTCAACCAGTGCGCCCTTGGAACAGGTGCAGGGTCTGTTGAACAGCCCTGCGGTCCCCATCACTTGTCTTTCACTTCCTTGAAGTCTGCATCAACAACATCATCTGCATCATTCCTGGAAGACTGCTGCTCGCCGCCACCAGCTTGACCTGCACCGGCGCTTGCACCTTCTGCAGCCTGCTGGGCCTGCATGTCGGCATACATCTTTTCACCGAGCTTCTGGGCAGATTCCGCCAATTCCTTGGTGCGTGCGTCGATGGCGTCCTTGTCGTCGCCCTTGGCAGCTTCCTCAAGCGCCTTGCATGCGGCCTCAATCTTTTCCTTTTCACCGGCTTCCAGCTTGTCGCCATACTCACCCAGCGACTTGCGGGTGCTGTGTACCAAGGCATCAGCCTGGTTCTTGGCTTCAGCCAGCTCACGGCGCTTGGCATCGTCAGCCGCATTGGCTTCCGCATCCTTCACCATTTTCTGGATTTCATCTTCACTCAAACCAGAGTTGGCCTTGATCACGATCTTGTTCTCTTTGCCGGTGCCCTTGTCCTTTGCGGAAACATGCAGAATGCCGTTGGCATCAATATCAAAGGTCACTTCAATCTGTGGCACGCCGCGTGGTGCGGGTGGAATGCCTTCCAGGTTGAATTCACCCAGGCTCTTGTTATCATTGGCCATCTGGCGCTCACCCTGGAACACCTTGATGGTCACGGCAGGCTGGTTGTCGTCTGCTGTCGAGAACACCTGGCTGAACTTGGTCGGAATGGTGGTGTTCTTGGAAATCATCTTGGTCATCACACCGCCCATGGTTTCAATACCCAGGGACAATGGTGTTACGTCCAGCAGCAGCACATCCTTGCGGTCACCACTCAGCACGGAACCCTGGATTGCAGCACCAGCAGCCACGGCTTCATCCGGGTTCACATCCTTGCGGGGCTCCTTGCCGAAGAAGTTCTTCACGGCTTCCTGAACTTTTGGCATACGGGTCATACCGCCCACCAGGATCACATCATCAATCTGTGATGTGGTCACACCTGCATCCTTCAGAGCCAGCTTCATCGGCTCGACCGTGCGGGCAATCAGGTCTTCCACCAGGGCTTCCAGCTTGGAGCGGCTCAGCTTGGTGGTCAGGTGCACAGGTGCGCCATTGGCCATTGCAATGTAGGGCTCGTTGATTTCAGTCTGCTGGGAAGAAGACAGTTCGATTTTCGCGCGCTCGGCTGCGGCCTTGATACGCTGCAATGCGATCGGGTCCTTGGACAGGTCCACGCCGTTGTTCTTCTTGAACTCATCAATGATGTGGTCAATGATGCGCTGGTCGAAGTCTTCACCGCCCAGGAAGGTGTCACCGTTGGTGGACAGCACCTCAAACTGCTTTTCACCGTCGATGTCAGCAATTTCAATAATCGACACGTCGAATGTACCGCCGCCCAGGTCATACACCGCAATCTTGCGGTCGCCCTTCTCGGCCTTGTCCATGCCAAAAGCCAGTGCAGCTGCAGTAGGCTCATTGATAATGCGTTTTACATCCAGACCAGCAATGCGGCCTGCATCCTTGGTGGCCTGGCGCTGGCTGTCGTTGAAGTAAGCGGGCACGGTAATCACAGCCTCGGTCACTTCCTCGCCCAGGTAGTCCTCGGCAGTTTTCTTCATTTTCCGCAGCACTTCAGCAGACACCTGGGGGGGCGCCAGTTTCTGGTCGCGCACCTGCACCCAGGCATCACCGTTGTCGGCCTTCATGATGCTGAAAGGCATCATGTCGATGTCTTTCTGCACTTCTGCATCTTCAAACTTGCGGCCGATCAGGCGCTTCACCGCATACAGCGTGTTCTTCGGGTTGGTAACAGCCTGGCGCTTTGCAGGTGCACCCACCAGGATTTCACCATCTTCCATGTAAGCGATGATAGAAGGTGTGGTACGCGCACCTTCAGAGTTCTCGATAACCTTGTAGCCACCGCCTTCAAACACTGCTACGCAGGAATTGGTGGTACCCAAGTCAATACCAATGATCTTTCCCATGAATTTCTCCCAGATTTTCAAATTCAATAATTTCGCTTACTTTCGCGGTTGTGCCTGATATAGGGCTGAAACCTGTCAGTTCAAGAGGGGCTGACAACCGCTGCCTGTGTGGCTTGTTCAACTGGCTTGTTTGCTCGGGCCAACAGTTTACTGAGCAACCGAAACCAAGGCTGGGCGCAAGACCCGGTCATTGATCAGGTACCCTTTCTGCAGCACGGCAACCACGTGGTTGGCAGCAACAGCCGGTTCCACAGAGTCACCAGGAACCATGGCCACGGCCTGGTGCTGGTTGGGGTTGAATTTTTCTCCCACCGGGTTCAGTACCACCACCTTGCCTCGCTCGAATGCAGCCTCCAGTTGGCGCAGGGTGGCTGACACGCCGTCCTTCAGGGCTTCAGGTGTCTGGTTTTCAACAGCCAAGGCCATTTCCAGGCTGTCACGTACCGGCACGAGCGATTCAGCAAATGACTCGATTGCATACTTGTGGGCCTTGGCTACGTCTTCCTGCGTTCGGCGGCGCAGGTTTTCCATGTCGGCCGCCAGTCGCAGGTAAACCTCCTTGGATTTTTCAACCTCCCGATGGGCATTTTCCAGTGCTGCTTTCAACACGGAAACCTCATCCTGCGGCGTGTCCTGCCCGGCTTCAGCTTCGGTTGCAGCGCCTTGATCCTGGCCTTCTGGTGCCTGAGCAGACAACTGTTCGTCTGGATTCGGCTTTCCAGTGGGTTCTGACATGTCTTATTCCTCCGTTGAATTTAAACGGGGCGACCTGCTCTGCACAGGCGCCCCTACTCACCGCGTGACATGGGGACCAGTCCTGAATTTTCAAGTCCCATCAAGAAAGAAATTTTTGGGAACCCGACCGTGAATGAAGAAGGCAGTGTCCTAGAGGCTTCAAATGACTGTTGATTCGGCAGTCAGATCAAGGCCACTTGCCCCTACTGTGCACCCATTTCAAGGGCAAGCTTGCGGCTCTCAGCCAGTTCTTGCGCCATGGACTCTTCATATCCAATATCGACGGGCCAGCCCTGCATGTGCTGTGCAGTAATTTCAGAGAGCATGGCTGCGGAGAGGTCGCTGTCGTTCAGGCATTCAATGTAGTGAAACTCACCTCCACCAGCATGCTGAAACTCCTCTCGTCCTTCCTGGTTGATTTCTTCCAGGGTTTCCAGGCAATCCGCCATGAAACCAGGGCACATCACGTCAATGCGCCTGGTACCGGCCTTGCCCAGTGCCTCAAGTGTTTTGTCGGTGTATGGTTCCAGCCACTTGGCCTTGCCAAAGCGACTTTGAAAGGTCACCCGGTAGTCTGACTTCTTCAATCCCAGTTCCTCACCCAGCAGTCGTGCAGTCTTGTGG
>DASUDJ010000120.1:0-8559 GCA_036275635.1 Limnobacter sp.
GGACCACCAAAAAACAGCATGGAGAAAACCATGATCTGGGTGGAGCCGTGGGTGATGATGGTGCGGGAAATGGTGCGTGTAATTGCATTGTCGATGGTCTGCTCGACGGTCATCTGGCGAACCTTCTTGAAGGTTTCGCGGATCCGGTCGAATACCACCACGGATTCATTCACCGAGTAGCCCAGCACAGCCAGCACTGCAGCCAGCACGGACAGGGAAAATTCCCAACCGAAAAATGCGAAGAACCCCAGGATGATCACCACATCATGCAGGTTGGCCACGATTGCAGACACGGCAAACTTCCATTCGAACCTGAAGGCCAGGTAAATCATGATGCCTGCAATCACCACCAGCAGGGCAATCACCCCGTTTTCCGCCAGTTCACGGCCCACTTGCGGCCCCACGAATTCAACCCGCATCAACTTTGCATCCGGACCACCCAGGTTCAGTACCTTCTCGGTCATGGCCTGCTGGTCCAGCTTGCCTCCGGTGCCCAGCACGCCGGACTGAAGGTCTTTCACAGCCAGGCGCACCAGCACATCACGCGCAGTGCCGAAGTTCTGTACCTGCGGCTCTTCAATACCGGTAGCCCGCAGGCCTTCCCGTATTTTTTCAAGCTCGGCAGGCTGGGAATATCGGGCCTCTACCAGCACGCCGCCGGTGAATTCAACACTCAGGTTCAGGCCCTTGTAAAACAGGAAGAATACTGCAGCCGCAAAAGTCAGGAATGAGATTGCGTTGAATATCTTGGCATGCCGCATGAACGGAATGTCGTTCTTGATCTTGAATAATTCCATCTGCTTTCAGTTCACTTTGCTAGTTGTTGCAACGCTGGCACTCACTGTCCACTCAGGCCTTTCTGGCCACAGCCCCATCCGCATCCGGGCGCCAGATCTGGCCAATGCTCACGGAATCCAGTTTTTTCTTTCGTCCGTACCACAGGTTCACCACGGCACGGGACACCACCACCGAACTGAAAATCGAAGTCACGATGCCCAGGCAGTGCACCACGGCAAAACCACGAACCGGGCCCGAGCCGAAAATCAGCAGGGCAAGGCCAGCAATCAGGGTGGTGATGTTGGAGTCCAGAATAGTGGCCCAGGCACGTTCATAGCCTGCTGCAATTGCCTGCTGGGGAGCTGCTCCTTCCCGCAGTTCCTCGCGGATGCGTTCGTTGATCAGCACGTTGGCATCAATCGCCATACCCAGGGTCAGCGCCACAGCGGCCAGGCCAGGCAGGGTCAGGGTGGCCTGCAACACCGACAGCAGTGCGAACAGCAGCAGCACGTTCATGGCCAGTGCAAACACCGAAAACACGCCAAACAGCATGTAGTACACCACCATGAATATGGACAGCACAGCGAAACCGTACACGGTGGAATTGATGCCCTTGTCAATGTTGTCAGCACCCAGGCTGGGGCCGATGGTGCGCTCTTCAATGATGTCCATTGGCGCAGCCAGCGAACCGGCGCGCAGCAGCAGGGCCAGGTCGGCGGATTCGACCGTGTTCATGCTGCCGGAAATCTGTACCCGTCCACCACCGATTTCGCTGCGAATCACCGGTGCAGTAATTACCTCACCCTTGCCCTTTTCAATCAGGAGAATGGCCATGCGCTTGCCGATGCTTTCCGCTGTCACATTGCGGAAAATGCGTGCGCCCTGGCTGTCCAGTGTCAGGTGCACGGCGGGTTCCTGCGTCTGGTTGTCAAAACCGGCCTGGGCATCCGTCAGGTTGTCGCCGGTCAGAATGACTTCAGACTTCAGCAACAGGTCGCGACCACCCCGCTCGGTGAAACGCTCAAGGCCGAAAGGCACAATACCGCTGGCAAGAGCGGACTGGGCTTCCGGGCTGTCATCCACCATGCGCACTTCAAGCGTAGCCGTGCGACCCAGAATATCTTTGGCCTTGGCGGTGTCCTGCACACCGGGCAGCTGTACGACGATGCGGTCCGCACCCTGGCGCTGAATCACGGGCTCAGCCACACCCAGTTCATTGATCCGGTTGTGCAGGGTAGTCATGTTCTGCTTCAGCGCATACTCACGGGCCTGCTGTTCCACCTGGGGAACCAGGCTGGCACGCAGTGCGAAGTCCGCACTGTTTTCAACCGCCAGCAATTGCAGGTCGGGAGAGTCCTTGGCCAGGATGGCCTGGGCCTTGAGGCGCGCCTCCTCATCCCGGAATGTCAGTTGAAAACCCGCTGGCGTGCGGTTTGCGCTGGAATAGCGCAGGTCTTCTTCCCGCAAGGCCTGCTTTGCACTGGCCAGCAGGGCGTCTTTCCGTTTTTCAAGTGCTGCATCCATGTCCACTTCCAGCAGGAAGTGCACACCACCCCTCAGATCAAGCCCCAGGTACATCGGAAGGGCATTGATCTGAGTCAGCCAGTTGGGTGAACGTGACAGCAGGTTCAGCGCCACGATGTAGCTGGGGTCGGCTGGATCAGGATTCAGTTGGCTTTGCAGGAAATCCCGCGCTTTCAGTTGCTCATCCGTGTTGCTGAAGCGCAGCTTCAGGGTGCCGCCACCCAGGGTCTGCTCAAAAAACACGGCATTGGGCTTGATACCCTGCCCCTCAAGCTGGCTGGACAACTGGTCCGCAATGTCAGCCGACAGCTTCAGGGTTGATTTGCCGCTGGACACCTGCACTGCAGGCGCCTCGCCGAAAAAGTTGGGCAGGGTGTACAACACTCCCAGCACCAGCACGGCGGCAATCATCAGGTACTTCCAGGCAGGGTATCTATTCATGACAGCGATTCAGCAGTTTTCTTTCAGCGGATTTCTTTCAGGGTGCCGCGGGGCAGCAGGCTTTGCACGGCAGCACGCTGCAGCACCACTTCAACCGGCTTGTCGGCCAGTTCAGCGACTTCCAGGGTGATGTACACCTCGTTGATCTTGCTGATGCGACCCAGCAGGCCACCAGATGCGATCACCTCGTCGCCTTTCTGCAGGGCCTCAACCATGGTCTTGTGTTCTTTCTGGCGCTTCATCTGGGGACGGATGGCCAGGAAGTACAGCACGCCAAACATCAGGATCAGGGGCAGGAAACTCAACAGCCCACTTTCAGGGCCAGCCGCTGCGGTTTGCGCAAACGCGGATGAAATCACGGTGTTCTCCTTAAATGTAGAGGGGTTCGCGCCGAGTATACAACGCTTGCCCGGCAAAATTCAGACCAAAAGGCTTGACTTGGGTTCCACTTGAAGATTCACTGAAGGATTCGGAAAATCAACAAAAACAGGCGTTGCAACATGACTGGCAAGATTGAACAGGCCACCCTGGGTGGGGGCTGTTTCTGGTGCACCGAAGCGGTGTTCAGGCAATTGAAGGGAATTGAGCTCTGTGAACCAGGCTACAGCGGTGGAACCGACCCGAACCCGAATTACGACAAGATATGCAGCGGACGAACCGGACATGCGGAAGTTGTACGCCTGCATTTCGACCCGGAGGTGATTTCATTCCGGAAAATACTGGCGGTGTTTTTTGCAATTCATGATCCCACCACCCTGAACCGGCAAGGCAATGATGTAGGCACCCAGTACAGGTCGGTGATTTTCTTTCACACGCCTGAACAACGTGATACGGCAATGGCTTTCGTCGAGGACCTTGAAAAAAGGCAGATATTCAAGAGCAAGGTGGTGACTGAAATTTCACCGCTGCTGAACTACTTCACGGCCGAGCAGTACCACCATGAGTATTTTGAAAACAATCCGATGCAGCCCTACTGTGCCTATGTGGTGGCACCCAAGGTGGCCAAGGCAGAAGACCTGTTTGGAGATCTGTTCAAACGTCAGTAAGTCATTGGGTACTGGGGCCCGCGGTATTGCGGCCCCGCTTCGCCAGCAGGCTGGACACTGCCCAGGCGGCCATCTGCATGCCCATGGTGGCCGTGACTGTCACGACCGATCCGTAGCCTGCGCAGTTCAGGCCTGCTGCAGGCTCACACATCTCGCTGCGGGTAATCTGCTCGGTGGAATAAAACACCTGCACGCCCATTTTCTTTTTTGAATCCCGGCTGTAGCCATGCTGCCTGCGCAGAGTGTAACGCACCTTGGCCAGCAGGGGGTCATTCACGGTGTCGCGAAGGTCTGCAGGCTGGACCATCCAGGGTTGGATTTTTCCACCTGCACTGCCCGACAGTACCACGGGCAGTTTCAGTTGGCGTGCCAAGGTCACCATTGCAATCTTGGCGCGCACATTGTCGCAGCAGTCCAGCAGCACCTTGTGTTCGCCCTCTGCGGCCATGAATTCAGCCAGCAACTGCTGTGCATTGTCAGGCTCCAGAAAAGAATCCACGAGGCGAATAGCACAGGCGGGAAAGTAAAGGTGAATGTGTTCAGCCAGCGCACGGATCTTTTCCTGGCCCAGGGTAGCTTCATTGGCCTGCAACTGGCGGTTGATATTGCTTTCCGCCACATGGTCCAGGTCAACCAGGGTAAGCCGCCCCACCCCGCTGCGCGCCAGTGCCTCGGCAGCCCAGCTGCCTACGCCCCCCACACCCACCACCATGACATGGGTTTGCCGATTCAGGAATTGGTGGGCTGCATCGCCGAACAGCCGGTCCAGCCCGCCAAAACGGCGCTGCAGGTCAGCAGTTTGCTCATCAGGCCCGCAAGCGGGTTCGGGATTCATCTGCGTGCTTCCAGATCAACAATGTTGACTGTCACTTCCCGCGTGTCATCCCCGCGCATCACCAGCAAGTCTGCCTTGCCACCCACGCCGATGGCCTCCAGTGCCCGTGAAAGCTGCAGCACATTGGCCACTGGCTTCCTGTTCACTGCAATAATGATGTCGCCCACTTCGCCTGCCTGCAAATCAAAAGGCATCAAGCCAGCCTGCGCCGCGGGCGAACCGGCTTCAACACCCATGACTGCCACGCCACGGATGCCCAGGCGCCGGGCCAGGGATTCATCTGCCACGGCAATGCCAATGCCTGGCCGGGGCAGGGTGCCGCGCTCAATCAGCTGGGGCACGATTTCATTCACCAGGTCGACCGGGATGGCGAAGCCCACGCCAGCGGATGTTCCACTTTGCGACAGGATGGCCGTATTCACACCAATCAGCCTGCCCGCGGAATCCAGAAGGGGCCCACCGGAGTTACCGGGATTGATGGCTGCATCAGTCTGAATCACATTCGGGATTTCACGGCCATTGCTGACCGGCAGGGTGCGCCCCAGCGCGCTCACAATTCCGGCAGTCAGGGTTTGTGAAAGTCCAAACGGGTTACCGATTGCAAACACCGACTGCCCCACCAACAGATCACCTGAAGTACCCAATGGAATGGGCCGAAGATTATCAGGCTTGTTCACAAGCCTGACCACTGCCAGGTCATAGGAAGGTGCAAGGCCCACCAACCGTGCTGGCAGTGGCTCCATGTCCCCCAACTGTACGCGGATGCGGCTGGCCCCTTGCACCACGTGGGCATTGGTCACAATATGACCGGCATCATCCCAGATGAAACCGGAGCCTGTGCCTTCCGCAACCCGGCGAAACAGCAACTGGCCCTGCACGCTTTCCGTGAAGATATAGGCCACTGACCCCTTGGACATCTCGAACAGCTGAACCACGCTTTTCTCGCCATCCGCCAGGTCTCCACGGGCCTCCACCACGCGGGGCGTCACATTTTCGGGCCGGCTGGTGAACAGGCTCTCAATGCTGGACTGGTTGTACAGCACATACAGAAGGGCAATGAACAGCACAAAGGCCAGCAGGGCTGCGGCAGAGGCGCCGCGTTGTAGGAAAGCGTTTTTCACTGGCTTGTATCCGGCAGGTTGACGGTCGGTTCGGGGTTGAATCTGAAATTTTCAGCCACTCGGGCTGACTCGATATTCTGCACTTTCAATTCCATCTCACGACTTCCGACTGGTGTATGTTTCTCTCGCCGCAAGCGGGTACGGGCCGACACAAGGCTGTCCGGGTCTGTATCCGGCACTGCCCACACCGCATGGTGAACCAGGCCTTCAGAAGATTCTTGCAAGCCAACTGCAAACAATTCCATGTCATGGCTGTGCAAAAGGCCGATGCCCATGTGCGCCTGTACAAGCACCCTGCCCTGTTCATCCTGAAACAAGGCTTCCGGCCAGTCCAGAAGACCAGTGTGGGTGGTCAGCATCAGGTCGCCGTTTTCGAGCGGGTGAAGCCGATACACCCAGGGCGTGTACTCCAGGTGCACATAGGCCTTCTGCGGACCATTCTGAAAATAATAGCGACCATCGGCTTCACAGCCGTAATTTCGGGCGATGAAGTTCAGTATTCGCGGGTTGCTGATGGTCAGGCCCTGCGGCACCGGTCCGGTCAACAGCCAGTTGCCTGCGCAATCCAGCTTCAACCAACCCGCAATTGCAGGCACATTTGGCCAGCGGGCCAGTGCTTTTTCTACCAGGTCATCCATTGAAATTCTCTCCATGCCGGGCGAAAAAAGAGTCACATTGCCTTGGCAGCCAGTCCAACCCCAGTCGAAGTCGATCGCCATTCGCAAAACCCACGTGCCCACCATGGTCCGTGAACAGGCAGGTAACGGCAGGCGACACTTCATGCGCCTGCGGCAAATGCTGCCCACCCATGAAAGGGTCATTTCTTGCATGAATCATCAGGGTCGGCACCGTGATTTGCCCCAGGAACTGCTTGGCAGACGACACGGCATAGTAATGTTCTGCATTCCGGAAACCGTGCCAGGGTGCGGTTACCCGGTTGTCAAAATCGAAAAAGTCACGGCAGGCTGCAATATCCTCCGCCTTTCCCAACTGCGGATACCGCTTCACCTTGTCGATTGATTTTGGAACCAGGGTGCTCAGGAACATGCGGGTGTAGACCCGGTTGAACCCTTTCGCCAGCGACACTGCGCCCGCCATCAAATCAACCGGCGCACTGACCGACACGGCTGAACTCACTACCCTTTCGGCTACCGAACCCTGCTCACCCAGCCATTTCAGAAGTACATTGCCGCCCAGTGACACGCCGGTTACATGCATGTGTTGTACACCGGGAAATGTGTTGCGCAAGCGGCGCAACACCCAGTCCATTTCAGCGGAATCACCGGAATGGTAGGCCCGCGGCGCCAGGTTGTTTTCGCCTGAACAACCCCGAAAGTGAACCACCACACCCAGTGCACCTGCCTGGCGGGCCTGGTTCATCACCGCCAGGCTGTAATGGCTGCGGGAGCATCCTTCAAGCCCGTGGAACAACACCCACAGGCTGCGGTGCTTCAGCGCCTCAACCGGCGGCTCGGTAAAGTCCAGGTCAATGAAATCCTGGTCAGGTGTTGTCCAGCGGACGCGGTGGTACTGCAGGCGGGGCGTGCGGGCCCAACGGGCAGCCAGAATGGTTTGCGTGTGGCCCTCAGGAAGCCACCAGGGCGATTGGTACACCATGCGGCCTCAAGAGGTCAGTGCAGTGTGGGCTGCGGATCGAAGTCTGACAGATCGTCCTCGGCCACGTCTTCAGAATCCATGGCAGGGCTGGCATGATGAAGCACGATCTTCCAGCCATTCGGCCCCTTGTGATACACATTGGTGGCATTCACCTGAACCACGTGGGGCTCGCCACGGGAACCGCTCATCATCACCTGCTCCACGATGTTGTGGACCGACACCATGACGCCCTCCACCCGGTGAACTGGCACCACGCGGATCTGGAGTGCGCCGGAAGACAATATTTCCTTCCATGAATCACGCACATCATGATAGCCCTCCACCCTGGGGCCACCGGGATGGATACAGACCACATGTTCATCATCAGCCCACAGGTCCATCAGGCCTTCCAGGTCAGCCGCTTCGAGGGCTTCATAAAAGGCCTGTTCAATATCCTGCGGTGAAGAGTGAATCACTTTGACTCGGGTCATTCAACACGCTCCACAAGAATAGGCAAGGGTCATTGGAACACCACAGTCTTCGAGCCATTCAGCACAACCCTGTGCTCACAATGCCATTTCACCGCACGGGCCAGCACCAGGCACTCGGTATCTCGCCCACGCGCGGTCAGTTCCTCCGGGGTCAGGGAATGGTCAACACGTGCCACATCCTGTTCAATGATCGGACCTTCATCCAGGTCAGATGTCACGTAATGGGCAGTGGCCCCGATCAACTTCACACCTCGGTCAAAAGCCTGCTGATAGGGCTTGGCACCCTTGAAGCTGGGCAGGAAACTGTGGTGGATATTGATCACCCGGCCCAGCATGTCGCGGCACAGATCGGGAGACAGGATTTGCATGTAACGCGCCAGCACCATCAAATCGATACGCTCCCGCTCAATGATCTGGCGAATCTGGGTTTCCTGCAGTTCCTTGGCCTCCGCTTTCACAGGCAGGTGATAAAACGGCACGCCATAGGACGCCGCAAGCAGGGCAAAGTCCTGGTGGTTCGAAACAATGGCCGGAATTTCACAAGGCAACTGGCCGCTCTTCCAGCGGAACAGCAGGTCATTCAGGCAATGGCCGAATTTCGAGACCAGCAACAGCACGCGTGGCTTCACGCGGGCGTCAAAAAACTGGTACTTCTTTTGAAAGGGTTCAGCAACCTGGGCAAAGTGTTCCTGCAGGTCCGCTTCATTCAAGCTGCTTTCCGCAGGCAG